>JAQVHY010000071.1 GCA_028695935.1 Desulfobacca sp. | reverse complement strand
GTGCCATAGTGTGCCGAGGTGTTGTAGCTCATGTCCATCGTCCATGTGTCAATGAGAGTGTCAGCGTAGTCGTAGAAGGCCACGCTACAAGAAGTGTAATCTGGCCCGGATTAAAGGATTGTTGATCACCCTGTTGGTCTTAACCATCCTGATCTGGTCATTTCTGGCCCATGGTCCTACTCCTTTAGGGTTTGGGGTAACGTGGGAATCCCTGGCCTTTGGAGTGGCCACAGCCCTGAAGTTGGTAAGCATGCTGGTGGCCGGGGTAGTCCTCTTATCGACCACGCGGGTAGAAGAGATTTTCCTGGCCCTGGTTAAGCTCAGATTACCCTACCCGGCCTGTTTTGCCTTTGCCATGGCCCTGCGTTGGGTACCCGAAGTTCTGGACACGGCCCTCAGGGTAAAAGAAGCGCAACAGGCCCGCGGCCTGGATCTGGAAAGCGGCGGCCGCGGGTCGCGGCTGAAACGCCATATCCCCTTACTGGTGCCGATATTCCTGCTGACCCTGCGCCGCAGCCAGACCATGGCCTGGGCCTTGGAGGCCAAAGGCTTCAATTGTGGGCGGCAACGCACCTATTTGCTAGACATTCGGTTCACAGGGAAGGATTTCCTGGCCCTGACCCTGGGTCTGATGATTTTAGGAGGATTTGTGGCTGTGCATCTGGCTGGCATGGATCGTATTCCCGGTCTGGTCCTTTAGTTTCCAAACCTAAGTGGCTGATTACAAAAGCTGATAAGCCGTTTCCGCTAGTTGATTCCCCTCCGGTAACTCCCCCGCCCCTGGTGGGAGGGGGTTGGGGGAAGGGGGATAGTGGTTTTCCCGCTGGAAACTAGTTAACTGGCAAATTGTTCCCACACTCTCTAGAGAACACCAATGGCCACCTATATATTGATCATCATCGCCCAGCAACCGGCAGTGATAGGGGTCGGGGCCTTGGGGCAGGTAGATTTGACGCCGGGTTACTACCTATATGTAGGGTCGGCTAAGAAAGGGTTACCGGCCCGGATCGCCCGCCACCGCCGCCGGGATAAAAAGTTACACTGGCATGTGGACTATCTGCTCTCCCGGCCAGAATTTCGGATTATCGAAGTCTGGGCGTCTGATTCCCGACCGGAATGTCACCTAGCCCGAGTTATGCTTAACGAACCGGCAATATCGGTCCCCAGACCTGGACTGGGGGCCAGCGATTGCCGCTGTCCGGCCCATTTTTTCGCGTATACCGGGGAATTGGCCGCTCTGCACCGGTACTTGCAAGACCTGGGACTCGGGCTTTATAATGATAACGAGGGGTATTAAGGGTGGCACTACCACCCTACCCTATTCCTACTCCAGGATAGGCTCTGTTCAACCTCGAAAATCCTGTCCGGCACTACTAAGTTCCTCGCCAAATTAAACCGAATCATCACCTAAGCGACTGAATATATTTGTTATGGAAATATAATTAGCCTGACCGCGTGATATATTTCCCTTGAATCAGGTTGTTATCTGGGCTAAATTAACTTACCCAGAAACCTAGCAAAAGTCGCCTTTAACCCTCTAACTCAGCGCATTAAATTGAAGAAGCAGATTATATCGGGAGAAACTATGAAGCGTTATCAAGAGGCGAAGTGGACCAACGCCATGGCTTTGAGTCTGGATTATAACTATGCCATGGCCGACTTTGTGGGAGCAGAACATGGTTTGGGTGCCGAAGAATTGGAGGCCTTGACGCCCCGTATGCAAGAGCTGGACCAGGATCTGAAAAGTCGTCGCCAGCGGGGGGAGTTAGCCTTTTATGAACTGCCTTATCGCCAGGAGACCATCGCCGAGGTCAAAAAGCTGTCCAAGCCCTTGTTGGAGTGGTTCTGGGATTTCATCGTCCTGGGTATCGGGGGCTCGGCCCTGGGCGCTCGGGCTTTACATCAGGCCTTATGTCACCCCCAGTATAACCTGCTGGCCCTGGCCCGGCGCCATCATAAGCCGCGGTTGTTGGTAGCCGACAATATCGATCCTGATGCTCTTTACGGCATGCTGGATGCAGTGGATTTGCGTCGCACGGTTTTTAATGTTATATCCAAATCAGGCAGTACCGCCGAAACTTTGAGCCAATTTCTGTTTGTTTACGGGATGTTAAAAGGTCGTTTGGGAGTTGACAAGGCCCGCGAGCGGGTGGTGCTGACCACGGATCCGGAACAGGGTAATCTGCGCCGCCTGGCGCAGTCCGAAGGATTCCGGAGTCTCACTATACCACCCCAAGTGGGCGGGCGCTTTTCGATTTTAAGCACCGTGGGTATGTTTCCGGCGGAAATGGTCGGCATCGACCTGGATGAATTGCTGGCCGGGGCCCGATTTATGGATGTGCGCCTCAAAGAAGGAGAGTTTAAACATAACCTGGCTTATCGGCTGGCCGCGCTTTATTATCTCTTCTATACTTGCAAAAACCGGCCCATTCAGGTATTGATGCCCTATGCCTCAACTCTGACCGGGGTGTCGGAATGGTTCTGTCAGCTCTGGGCCGAAAGCCTGGGGAAAAAGTTTGATCTCCAGGGACAGGTGGTCAACGTCGGCCCCACGCCGGTGCGGGCCTTAGGCGCTACTGACCAGCATTCGCAGCTCCAGCTTTATATGGAAGGTCCCCATGATAAGCTGATTACCTTCCTGGAGGTAGAAAATTTTCAACATCTGCTAACCATCCCCTCGCTGTTCCCGGAACTCGAGGGTCTGAGTTATCTGGGAGATCATACCTTAAACGACCTGATAAAGGCGGAGAAAACCGCTACGGCCTTTAATCTGATGCGTAATGGCCGTCCCAACCTGACCATCAGGATTCCTGAGATCAACGCCTTTACTATCGGTCAACTATTATTTTTGTTCGAGGTGACGACCGTCTGTCTGGGAGGACTTTTGGGGGTCGATCCTCTTGATCAGCCCGGGGTTGAAGGTGGCAAGCACACTACCTACGGGTTAATGGGGCGGCCGGGTTTTGAGGAATACCGTCAGACGCTGGAGAACGCCCCCGCCCCCCAGGAAAGATATCAGATCATCTAAGATCTAGCCTGATGCAGATGTTTAAGCGGCTTAAATTGGCCTGGCGGCCCGACCGTCAGGACCTGGAAACCTTTCGGCTGGTAAAGTTTTTTTCTTTTACCGGTTTCATGGTGATCCTGATTTTTACCTTACTGATCACCCTGGTCCTGGTCTATCGGGCCCAGAAACTGGCCCTGAAAAAAAGCGAAGATTACGCCTTGCTGGTGGCGGCCAATCTCAATCATCAAGTTTTTCAGCAATTTGTCTTGCCGGTAGCCATCCGCTACCAGGGAAAAATTCAGATCAAAGACCCTGAGCAGTTCGAGCGCCTGGATGCGGTAGTCCGCCATACCATTCATGGCTTTCATATTAAACAGGTTAATATTTATGATCAGGTCGGCACCCTGTCTTATAGTACCGATGCCATCCCCTTGGGAGAAGATTGTTATGAGGTGCCTGAGGTCAAAAAGGCCTTGCTGGGCGATTCCAGTCTGATCGCGCCCAACAGTCTTTTAGATCTGCTGCTGTTTCAGTTGACCTCACCCCAACAGCTCAAAACCTACATTCCCTTTCGACTGGAAAGAAAGTTAACCCCGGAACTGGGGCCGGTGATCGGGGTGTTTGAGATTACCCAGGATATTTCCCGAGATCTGGCAGAAATCGGCTGGTTTCAGCTTTTTACGATCACCACCCTGGTGGTGATCATGGGCCTGTTGTTCATAATCTTGCGACAGATTGTCAAAAAGGCCGAACTGATCCTGGAGCGGCGTCACGAAGAACAGAAGGCCCTGTTGGCCCAACTCAATCAGGCTGAGAAACTGGCGGCCCTGGGAGAAATGATTGCCGGGGTAGCCCACGAGATCCGCAATCCCTTGGGCATTATCAGTTCCACCGCGGAACTTTTGCGGCAGCGCCTGGCCAAATACGAACCTCAGGACCGGTTAGCGCAAATTATTGTGGAGGAATCGAACCGGCTCAATCAGACGGTGACCGAATTCCTCGATTTTGCCCGCCCGCGCGAGCCTAATCTACGGCCCTGTGATCCAGAAGAGATCTTGGAGCGCAATCTTGAACTTCTGCAACCCGAGATTGACAAACGCCAGATTACTATCGACCGTCATTATCATCTTGACGGCCACCCCCTACTGGCCGACCCTGATCTTCTCTACCGGGCCTTTTTAAATATCTTGATTAATGCCATTCAGGCCCTGCCCGCGGGGGGTAAAATCACGGTGACCACTCAATTGGGCAACGATCATAAGGTTGGCCTGATCGAGATCCAGGATAATGGTGAGGGGATTGCAGCGGACGCCGTTCAGAAAATATTCAACCCCTTTTTCACCACCAAGGATACCGGTAGCGGTTTAGGTCTATCGATAGTCAAGAGCATTATCGAAAGCCACCACGGCACCATCAATATTGACAGTACCCCGGGTCAGGGGACCACGGTCAGGATTATGCTGCCCGGAGATGAATAATCAGTAGAATCAATGGATCCCCGGCGAGTTAGAGCCCTAAATCCGGTTGGTTTGAAAAGCGGCCCGGTAGTGTACTGGATGAGTCGGGATCAGCGGGCCGACGATAACTGGGCCTTGCTGTTCTCTCAGGAACAAGCCCTAAAACAATCGGCCCCGCTTTTAGTAGTTTTTTGTCTGGTGCCAGATTTTCTAAATGCCACCCTCCGGCAATACTCCTTCATGATCCACGGCTTGCGGGGGGTAGAGCAACGGCTCCGACAGCAGCGCATCCCCTTTTATTTAATCACCGGAGAGCCGCGGCGCGCCATTCCGGAATTTGTCAACCACTACCGCGCGGGCTTGCTGATTACCGATTTTGACCCGCTGCGCCTCAAACGTCAGTGGCAGGCCGCGCTAGCTGATCGCCTGAACATTAGTTTCCTGGAAGTCGACGCTCATAATATCGTTCCCGCCTGGGTTGCTTCTACTAAGGCCGAATATGGCGCTTATACCTTGCGACCCAAGCTCTTACGGGCCTTGCCGGGATTTTTAACAGATTTTCCGCCACTTACAGAGCACTCGATTGCCCCTCCGGAGGACCGAGCGGAAATTGATTGGCCCCAGGTCCTCAGCAAATTACCCATTGACCGCCAGGTCCAGGAGGTCACCTGGCTTAAACCAGGGGCGCCGGCCGCGCACCAGGTATGGGAAGATTTTTTGCAACACCGGCTGTCAGACTATGACCGGAATCGCAATGATCCCAACCGCGGGGGCCAGTCGAACCTATCGCCTTACCTGCATTTCGGGCAGATCTCGGCGCAAAGATTGGCCTTAGAAACCGAAGCCCGGGCCCCCGAGGGAAGATCGAAAGCGGCCTTCTTAGAAGAACTTATCGTGCGGCGGGAGCTGGCCGATAATTTCTGCCTTTATAATCCGCATTACGATGCCGTAGCCGGTTTCCCGGATTGGGCCCAAAAGACCCTGATGGCCCACCAGGACGATCCGCGGGAGTATCTCTATAGTTTGGAGGAATTTGAAACCGGGCAGACCCATGATGATTTATGGAATGCCGCCCAGCAGGAGATGGTTAATACCGGTAAGATGCATGGCTATCTGCGGATGTATTGGGCCAAAAAGATCCTGGAATGGACTGAATCTGTTGACCAGGCCCTCAAGATCGCCATCTATCTTAACGACAAATACGAACTGGATGGCCGTGATCCCAATGGTTATACCGGCATTGCCTGGAGCCTGGGGGGAGTGCATGACCGGGCCTGGCCCGAGCGTCCGATATTTGGTAAAATCCGTTATATGAGCTATAATGGATGTAAAACCAAATTTGATGTTAAATCATATATTAGCAAACAGCTCGCGGCTTAATTAGTTTTCATCCGGAAACTCCCCGCCCCTGGCGGGAGGGGTTGGGAGAGGGGGCGTAAATTGGGTAATTAAACCTAGGATAAGGCTGACCATGCTTATGAGCTAGCTTAAACTGGAAAACCCGATTTACTCTTTGACGATAATTTATTAGGATCTGGCAATGACGGGGCTACCCGGCGGGTCGCCTAAAACAAGATGTCAGCCATTAAAAATTTATATTCCAGGGAATAGATGGATACCATCCTGGTTGTAGACGACGAAAAAAATTATCTGCTGGTCATGGAAGCCTTGCTTTCCGGCGCTGGGTACGAAGTGCTTACCGCCGAAAGTGCGGCCGAAGCCCAGAAGCTGGTGCGCGGCAATGATCTGGATCTGATCATCACCGATATGAAGATGCCCAAGGTTAGCGGCATCGAGTTGCTGGACGAGATTAAGCGACTAGATCCCGACCTGCCGGTCATCATCATGACCGCCTATGGCACTGTGGAAAAGGCCGTGGAGGCCATGAAAAAGGGGGCCTTCGACTACATTATGAAGCCCTTCAAAAACGAAGAGATTCTCCTTACCATTGCCAAGGCCTTGGAATTAAGGCATCTTCTGGATGAGAACCGGCGATTGCGCCAGGATTTGGACCAGAAATACCAGTTTGAGAATATTGTCGGCAACAGCCAAGCTATGCAAGAAATCTTTACCCTGGTAGAAAAAGTGGGTCAGACCCGGGCCACGGTATTGATTACCGGGGAGAGCGGCACGGGCAAGGAGTTGATCGCCCGGGCTATCCATCAACGCAGTCCCCGCCACTTGCGGACCTTTATCTCGGTAAACTGTGGGGCGCTGACCGAATCCCTCCTGGAAAGCGAACTTTTCGGGCATGAAAAGGGTGCTTTCACCCACGCCGTGGCGCTGCGCAAAGGCCGCTTTGAACTGGCCGACGGCGGTACCCTGTTTCTGGATGAGGTAACCGAGATGTCGCCCGCTCTACAGGTCAAGCTGCTGCGCGTCCTCCAGGAAATGGAATTCGAACGAGTCGGCGGGACGCGGACCATCCAGGTGGATGTCCGGTTAGTGGCCGCCTCGAATCGGGACCTGAAGGCCGAAGTGGAAGCCGGAAATTTTCGCGAAGACCTGTTCTACCGCCTCAATGTGGTCCACCTAGAGATTCCGCCCTTGCGCCAGCGACCCGAGGATATCCCGCTCTTGGTAACCCATTTCATTCAAAAGTTTACCCAGGAGAATGCTCAGGGCGAGGTCCGGGTGGATCCGGAGACCATGAGAATCCTAACCCGACATGCCTGGCCAGGCAATGTCCGGGAACTGGAAAACGTCATTGAACGGGCCGTGATTCTGCGTCGCGGTGAGGTCATCACTCCGGCCGATTTGCCTCCCAACCTGGCCCCGTCCCGGCCCGAGAGCGAGTTTGATATTGACCGCCTGGTGCCGCTGACCACCCCCTTACCCGAGGCCCTGGAACGGATTGAAGAATTGATGATCCGCCGCGCCTTGGAACATTCCGGCCAGGTGCAGGTCCGGGCCGCGGAATTACTGGGGATTACCAAAAGCCTGTTGCAGTATAAGCTGAAAAAATATCATCTCAATGTGTAAACGCCATAGGCGTCAATACGACATGCTGCTGAGCTAGTGTCCATCCGGAAACCTTTGGTTTCCCTCCCCCTTGATGGGGGAGGGTCAGGGTGGGGGTAAAAAATATGATATCATATCAATGTATTGCAATTTATGTCCTCCTCCCCCAACCCCCTCCCACCAGGGGCGGGGGAGTTTATGGATGAGTACTAGCTAGCTGAGGAGACATCTTGGAACTCAAAGATTTTCCGGAAGACTTGCAACCTTATCTGATTCCCACCCCCAGCGGCGAGATGGTCTATCGCTGCCTGGA
The DNA here is from genome assembly GCA_028695935.1 of Desulfobacca sp. Classification (GTDB taxonomy): domain Bacteria; phylum Desulfobacterota; class Desulfobaccia; order Desulfobaccales; family Desulfobaccaceae; genus Desulfobacca_B. The sequence goes on along the minus strand of JAQVHY010000071.1, from coordinate 8,882 downwards.
GTGCGGCGCGGAATACGGCATTGATCAACTGCTCTATACCTGTCCCCGGTGCCAGGGGCTGTTTCTCTTGGAGGACAAGGCCGCGGATCGCCTCCGGCAGCACCCCGGCAGTTTCTGGCAACGGCTGTTCAACTATCGGAAGATGTTAAATGTTCCGGCAGTAAAAGGCATTTTTCTCTATCATGAGCTGATTGCTCCGGTGATCCCCCCCGAAGATATTATCTTTCTGGGAGAAGGCCATACGCCCCAGGTAGCCGCCAATAGCCGTCTTCAGGACGAAGTCGGCATGGCTTTTGGTTACAAAAACGACGGCCAGAACCCCAGCGCCTCGTTCAAGGATCGCGGTATGGCCGCGGCCTTAAGTTATCTCAATTATCTCATCCGCACCCGCAATCTGGAAGGAGTGTTGGCGATCTGCGCCTCTACTGGCGACACCTCCGCGGCCGCGGCCCTGTATGCCGCCTATCTGGGCAACAAATTGGCTTCGGCGGTGCTCCTGCCGCACGGCAAAGTCACCCCCCAGCAGCTTTCTCAGCCCCTGGGCAGCGGCGCCCGGGTGTTTGAGATTCCCGGCGTCTTTGATGATTGTATGCGGGTGGTAGAGGCCCTGTCGGAGCGCTATCACGTGGCGCTGCTCAACTCCAAAAATAGCTGGCGCATCCGCGGCCAGGAGTCTTATGCCTATGAAATCGCCCAGTGGTACGATTTTCATTTGCCCAACAAGGTAATCGTGGTGCCCATCGGCAATGCCGGGAATATCACCGCAGTGCTGGAGGGCCTGCTGCGTTTCCATGATCTGGGCATTATTGACACCTTGCCGCGGGTCCTGGGGGTGCAATCGCACCACGCCGACCCGGTGTTCCGCTATTACCAGGAGCAGAATCCCACCCAGCGGATCTTCGTGCCGGTCACCGTCAAGGCCAGCGTCGCCCAGGCCGCCATGATCGGCCGCCCGGTATCCATGCCGCGGGTCATCCGCCGCGTAGAGGAATATCTGCGCCGGGCCGGCGAGGGCAGCTTTGCGGTAGTCCAGGTTACCGAACAGGAGATCATGGATTCCATGCTGCTGGCCAACCGCAACGGCCATATTGCCTGCACTCAGGGCGGCGAATCCCTGGCCGGATTGCGGGCCGCGCGGCGGGAAGGGTTGGTCCGCCGGGATGAAGAAGCAGTACTGGACGCCACCGCCCACGCCCTCAAATTCAGTAGCTTTCAACAGATGTATTTCGACAATAGCTTCCCGCCGGAATTCGAGGTGGTGCCTAAACCGGAATATCAGAACCACCCGCAATTGCTTACCCCGCAGGCCAATCTGGCCTCGGCTAGCCCCTCATCTCCGGCCGAACAGCAGGCATTTACCCAGGATCTGGTTGCGCAATTGGCAGCCATATTAGGTTTGAAATCTAAGGGATAGGCTTAAAGAGAGGAAGAGTTGTGCAGAAATCGCTGTCACCGATTTTTCTGGATACTCAGAATCAAGACACCAGAGCTAACAAACTTATCCGCCCCCGGAATCGCCAAAGGCGAATAGTATTCGGCTGGTATGGCGGCAAGTTTAACCATCTTGAGTGGTTATTGCCCTTATTGCCCCAATGCCATCATTATTGCGAACCTTTTGGCGGATCGGCCGCCGTCCTACTGAATCGCCAACCTTCGCCAGTTGAAACCTACAACGATCTAGACGGGGAAGTAGTTAATTTTTTTAGAGTCTTGCGGGATAAAAAAGAAGAGCTGACTCAGGCTATCGCCCTGACGCCATTTTCTCGGGAAGAATTTTATCTAGCCATCTATGGCGATGAGCATACCTTATCCAACGTCGAACGCGCCCGCCGGTTTTTTGTGCGGGCCCGTCAGGCCCGAACCGGTTTAGCCCAAACCGCTACCCTCGGACGTTGGGCCAATTGTAAGCAGACCAGTCGGGCCGGTATGTCCGGAGTAGTCTCCCGGTGGCTCGGCAGCGTCGAGGACCTTCCGGATATCGCCCTGCGTTTGCTCCGGGTACAAATCGAAAACCGGCCAGCCCTTGATGTTATAAAATTGTACGATAGTCCTAATACCTTATTTTATTGTGATCCCCCCTACTTGCATGATACCCGAGGAGATAGCAAGGCCTACGGGTTTGAAATGGATGAATTGGAACACCGGCAATTGGCCGCTGCCTTAGGTAAATGCCAGGGCAAGGTAGCGGTCTCTGGTTATCACTGCACGATTTTGGATAAGCTTTATGAAGGCTGGCGTCGCTATGATGCCCCTCCTAAACATTGCCACTCGATTAAAAAGTTACGCCAAGAGGCGTTGTGGATGAATTATTGAAGGAACCTGATTAGCATGCCGGTAATTGGTTACTCCCGGGCTCGAGAGTTGCTGGAAACAGCCATGCTTGCGGCTGAAAAGGCGGTGCTGCGGAAGGATGACCTGCCTGGAAGGGACGACCTCCACCCGGCTTTAGAGACCTTGTTTTGCTCTAAAACTCAGGCTTATCGTGAAGTCTTATTAGGTTGTACCTTAGCCAGAATATTGGACAAATCCATTAGTATTCGTCAACCTTATACAGATCTGGGGCCAAGTGCCTTCAGTGGTCGGAGCCTGGATGAAAAAGTTATTAACCCCTTCTTACATGATAAGCGCATCCCAGCAACTAAGGGCCCATATCTTAGCGTATTCCGCCGCTCCGTCCGGTTCGACTCCAGTACCCGCGAGGGCTTGAGAGACAAAAAGGCATACGATGCTCTCTTGCAACTTATTGACTATTTAGAATCAACCTCACAAGATGTTGAACTGGGTAATTTTCTAGAATACCTATTGTATAAATTTGTTCAATTGAGGGAAAACGCTGAGATACCGCTGTTTAGGCCCCAGAGGCTCAGCCTGGAGCAATACAACACTTTAATTTCGGGTTTACTCAATACTCCTAGCGGCGGCAGGTTTCCGCTGATCTTGGTTGTTGCCACCTTCAATACTATCAAGGATTTTTTTGGCTTAAAAAATTGGTCAATTTCTTGGCAGGGCATTAATGTCGCTGACATGGCCTCGGGCGCAGGCGGGGATATCACCATTACCAGCCAGGGGCAGACGCTCATGGCGGTTGAGGTAACCGAACGTCCAGTAGATAGATCGCGGGTGGTCGCCACCTTTAACACCAAGATCGCTCCCGCCGGGATCGAGGATTATCTGTTCTGCCTGAAAACCTCTGATCCGTCCTCGGAAACCAGGGAGCAAGCGCGCCAATATTTCGCCCAGGGTCATGAAGTAAATTTTATAGAGATCCAAAATTGGATTCTGATGTTGTTGGCCACCATTGGCAAAATCGGCAGGTCACTATTTAATAAGCAACTGATGGCGCTATTAGAAGAACCACATATGCCCCAAATTATCAAAGTGGCGTGGAATGAGCAAGTTGCTAATATTTTTGGTTCTTCAGTCTGATTCTCCAGGATATGGAAACTAAACCGGCGCTGATACCGGCGGAACGGATTGAGCATGCCATCCGGATGATCCGGGGCGAGAAGGTTATCCTGGATGCGGAGTTGGCTAATCTTTATGAGGTCGAAACCCGGGTCCTGGTCCAGGCGGTCAAACGTCACCGGGACCGCTTTCCGGCAGATTTCATGTTCCAACTTACCAAGGCGGAGTTTGACCACTTGAGATCACCATCGGTGAGCTCAAGGCAGTGGGGCGGCCGGCGTTATCCGCCCTATGCCTTTACCGAACAAGGGGTGGCGATGCTCGCTAGCGTGCTCAACAGCCCTCGGGCTATCCAGGTTAATATTGAAATCATCCGGGCGTTTATTCGGCTGCGCCAGATGCTGGCGGCGCACACGGAATTGGCGAAAAAACTGGCGGCATTGGAAAAAAAGTACGATGCTCAGTTCAAAGTGGTCTTTGAGGCGATCCGGCAACTCATGACCCCACCGGAGCCCAAACGCCGGCGTATCGGATTTCTGAAGGAATGAAACGGCAAAGCCGCGGTGAATTTAACCTGAGGCAAATATAATCTGGGTTAAAAGCAGAACTCTTAATCTTACAACAGCTCTCAACCAGGACTTGGTTATGCCACTTTTAACCTAGCAGATTAAGCGACCAGTCTAGGGTAACGTATGGAAGAAGTCTGGAAGTTACAGATTATGGAAGAAATTAAAAGGATTGAGCGCGAGCTTTATCTGAAGAAAAGCAGACTGGCTGCCTCGGAAGCTCAAGAATATGGCCCTATTCTGCCCCCTCTGCTTGGCGAAAAGGCAGAGGTTGATGACCGTATTAAAATCTTTTCCACCTTGATTGAGGAAATCGGCTTATTATCTAGCGGGGGCAACAGCGTCGAAGATCTTAGATTAGAGCGGCAAAGGGACCAATGGCAGCACGATTAGAAATTACCTGGCGACCGGAACTGATGGATGCCGAAGGCGAGGGTATCCGGCGGAAAGCCCATGAATATTTTGGCCTGGAATTCGTCCGGGTGCGGGTCATTCAGATTCTGACCATTGATGCCCAGCTATCCCAGGACGAATTGGAGGCCGTGCGCACCCAGATCTTTACCAACCCGGTGACCCAGATTTCCAATTATCAACCATTGGCGGATCGGTTTGATTGGGCGGTCTGGGTGGGACTAAGGCCGGGGGTGCGGGACAACCCGGGGGCTACAGCGAGAGAGGCCATCGCGGCCTTACTAGGGCGCCCCCTGGAATCCGGGGCCGCGGTCTATACCTCGAAATTATACCTGTTTGAGGGAAGCCGCATCTCGCCCGCCGACGTCGCCCGGGTGGCCCAGGAGTTACTCGCTAACGATATCATCCAGGAATTTCGCCTCTATTCCCCAGCCGATTGGGACCCCCAGACCGGCGTCGGCTTGATCATTCCCCAGGTGCGGCTCGACCATCAGCCCACCGTTACCACCATCAATATTGATAGTGATGCATCTTTGCGAGAATTCAGTGAACTCCGCAACCTGGCCTTGCAGGAACAAGATATCCCGGTGATCCGGGCCTATTATTTACGCCCAGAGGTCCAAGCCCGGCGGGCTGCCCTGGGGTTGGGTTTGCCTACCGACGTCGAACTGGAATATATTGCCCAGGCCCGCAGCGATCACTGCAACCACAACACCTTCCGGGGGCTGTTCCATTATCACGATCTAACTAGCGGCGAGCAGGTCACGGTGGATAGCCTGTTCAAGACCTGTATTGAAGAACCCACCCTGGAATTGGCCCGGCAAAAGCCCTGGGTGGTATCGGTGCTTTGGGATAATGCCGGGGTGGGCCGCCTTGATGACGACTACAGTTATGTGATAACCGGCGAAACCCACAATTCGCCCTCCAACATGGAGGCCTATGGCGGCGCTTTAACCGGCATCGTGGGGGTCTATCGGGACCCCTTGGGGACCGGCAAAGGCTCCAAGCTGATCGCCGGGCTGTACGGCTATTGCGTCGGCCCGCGTGATTATGCCGGGCCGCTTAAGCCCCATCTCCACCCTCGGCGACTGCTGGACGGGGTTATTGAAGGGGTTAAAGACGGCGGCAATAAAAGCGGTATTCCCACGCCCCTGGGGATGCTCTATTTTGATCCCTGTTATCTGGGCAAGTGCCTGGTGTTCGTGGCTGCGGTGGGGCTGATTCCCCATCAGATTAACGGTGAGAATGCCGCGCACAAGACTACTTCGCCGGGTGATCTGATCATCATGTGCGGCGGCCGGGTCGGGAAGGATGGCATCCACGGGGTGACCGCTTCCTCCGAGGTTTACGGGGCCCATACTCCGGCTGGCCATGTGCAGATCGGCGACCCTTATACCCAGAAAAAGATGCACGACTTCCTGATCGAAGCTAGGGACCGGGGCTATATCGCCTTTATCACCGACTGCGGCGGCGGCGGTTTATCTTCGGCCATCGGCGAATCGGCCCGGTGGGCCAACGGCTGCGAGGTCTGGTTGGACCGGGTGCCGCTGAAATATGAGGGCCTGGATCAATGGGAAATCTGGATCTCCGAATCGCAGGAGCGCATGGTGGTGGCGGTGCGTCCGGCACATGAGGCCCAGTTCCTGGCCCTGGCTGCCAAACACGCGGTCGAAGCTACGGTAATCGGCCGCTATACCGATTCCGGGGCCGTGCATCTCAGGTACCAGGATCAGACCTGCGCCTATATTGACCTAGATTTCTTAGCGGGTGATTTTCCCCAATGGCAGTTCCCGGCGGAGTGGACCCCGCCCGCAACCCGCGGCCTGACCGAACCGGTGCTGGGCGAAGTCCAGGAGCACACCGCCCTGCTCCATACCCTGCTGGACCGACCCAACCTCTGTTCTCGGGAGTGGATCGCCCGGCAATATGATCATGAAGTCCAGGGCGGCAGCGTCATCAAACCCCTGGTCGGCACGCGGGCCGATACGCCCAGCGATGCCGTAGTCCTGCGCCCCCGGCTGGACTCCTGGCAAGGACTGGCCCTGAGCCAGGCGCTTAATCCGGCCTATGGGCAGATCGATCCCTACCCGATGACCGCGATGACGATTGACGAGGCCGTCCGCCGGATCCTGGCGGTCGGCGGCGGTCTGGAGCATATTTCCGGGGTGGATAATTTCTGTTGGCCCAGCATCCAGTATGACCCGGTGAAGAATCCGGACGGCAAGTTTAAGGCCGCGCAACTGGTGCGGGCCAACTGGGCCCTCCGGGATACTTGTCTGGCTTACGGCATTCCCTTGCTGTCCGGCAAAGATAGCATGTATATCGACGGCCACCTGGCCGGGGCCTTTGGCGAAACCCATAAGGTGTCGGGCTTGCCGACGCTCTTGTTTACCGCGGTCAGCGTGGTCCCGGATCTGCGACGCTGCCTGACCCTGGACCTGAAAACTCCGGGTGATCTGATTTACCTGGTGGGCGAGACCCGGGACGAATTGGGGGGCTCAGAATTTTATAAACTTCTGGGCTACGTCGGGCTGCAGGTGCCGCAGGTGCGCCCGGCGGAGTTTTGGGGTGTCTATCAGGCGATAGAGCAAGCGATCAATCAGGGATTACTGGCCTCTATACACGGCGTGTACCGCGGTGGTCTGGCCGTCCACCTGGCGCTCAAGGCCATGGCCGCCGAGTTGGGCGTCGAAGTCGATCTGACTCCGATAACGCCGGGAGCAAAACATTGGGTCGCCCTGTATTCGGAGTCAGCCGGTCGCGTGCTGGTCAGCGTTGCCCCGGCAGACCGGGAAGCCTTTGAGAATCTGATGTCCGACCAGCCCTTGACCTGCCTGGGTCAGGTCCGGGCCGATGACCAGGTTGTGGTTCAGCGCCAGGGCAAAATACTTATCGAGACCTCGGTCTTAGACCTGAAAGCCAGTTGGCAACGGCGCTTTGGAGGATTAACCTGAAATTTGGGAGTGGCGGCCGTCGGGGCCACATGACGGGTCGCCCCTACATAAAAATTACCGCGGAGTTAAATTTTTATGCATGCGGAAATGTTAGTTCTGCATTTTTCTAAGGAAGTGGTGGATCAGCCCATCATCTTTCGATTAGTCAAAGACTATGATCTGGAGTTTAATCTCCTCAAGGCGACCATCTACCCCCGTAAAGAGGGGGTAATCGTCATGGAGTTGCGGGGCCACCCGGAGAATTTCCGTAGGGGGATGAAATACTTAAAAACTTCCGGCGTAGAGGTCCACCGCGTCGCCAGCGAAGTGCGCCGCAACGAGGAGCGTTGTTATCAATGTGGGTTGTGCACCGCGGTCTGTCCGACCGGGGCTCTGTCTATCCGTCGGCCCGGCATGGAGGTAGTCTTTGATCCGGAAAAATGCAGCGCCTGCGAATTGTGTTGTCCGGTCTGCCCGGCCCGTGCCATGGAAGTTAGAATTAATCGGGCCGCGGTTTAGAGCTTGGAACTGTCCGGTTAACAAGCAGCGTTCCAAAAACTCCCCCGCCCCTGGTGGGAGGGGATTAGGAAGGAGGGGAACGTAAATTTCAACACATGGAGATTATTTTATATTTTTCACCCCCCCCCTACCCTCCCCCATCAAGGGGGAGGAAAACAAGGGTTTTCCGGATCTACACTAATTAGCAGCCGTCCGGCCCCCCGCTCTTGGTGGAAGCAGAGAAAAACGTTCCCCATTATGCTCCCATGGAAAACTAGAGCATTAAAGCTCCCGCCCCTGGTGGGAGGGGGTTGGGGGGAGGGGGATATAAATTATTTTCCAGATCGACAACAACTCGGCGATCAGCGCCTCTCGAGCATAAACTGACACCCGGAGAGTTACTGAATAATTTGACTTTTAAGTGTAACAGCTAATCTTGAGGTGGAAGCCACGACGTCCCGGAGATAATTTTTGACAAATATTAGCTACTCGCACTCTTCTACAAGCTCTTTACCCTGGGGACAGCTTCTGATGGTGGGGATCCCCGGCCTTACCCTGAACGACGCGGCCTGCTATTTAATTGAGGAGCTTCAGGTCGGAGGGGTAATTTTGTTCCGACGCAATCTGGAGAGTCCGCAGCAGGTGGCTACCTTAACCAGGGACCTACAAGAGCTGGCGTTCGCCGCGACCGGGAGGCATTTACTGATGGCCATTGATCAGGAAGGCGGCCCGGTGCAGCGCCTGCAACCACCTTTTACCCAGATGCCGGCGGGCCGGGAATGGGGCCAACAGGATGATCCCCGGGCAGTGGCGCGCCTGACCGCGCAGGTGGGGCGGGAGATGCGGCTGGTGGGGATCAACATGAATATGGCCCCGGTGCTGGATGTGGCCCGCGGCGTGGAAAGCCCACTGTGGCAACGCTCCTATGGCTCGGAGCCGGAAAAAGTGGCCCGTTTGGGCCTGGCCGCCATGCGCGGCTTTACGGCCGGGGGCGTTATTCCAGTGGCCAAGCATTTTCCGGGGCTGGGTTCTACCACCTTAGATTCGCCCCAGGATACCCCCCCGGTCC
>JAQVHY010000002.1 GCA_028695935.1 Desulfobacca sp. | reverse complement strand
CCGGTTTCTACGCCAATAACGCTGCCCAGCAACATCAACAGAGCCAGCTTATAATCCACATAGCCAAACCCGCGTTGTCGCAGATTGGCAATGGTGGCGGTCCCCACCATCTGGGTCAGATCGGTGACGACGGCCACATTGTATGGCACGTTAGCGATCAGATTGAGTAAGGGGGTCATCACAAAGCCGCCGCCCACCCCGAAAAAGCCGGCCAGCAGGCCGACGATCAAACCCAAGCCGATCAGGGCCCAGAGATTGACCAGCAGATCGCCCGGAGGCTGGATGGTGTAAAACCAGCCCTGTACCGGCTCCGCCAAGCGGGTAAGCTCCGGATGCAGGTGTTGGTGCCAATAACTTGCTAGCGGTAAGGGAATCATCATCGGGGGTTGGGCCCGTTAAACACTACCGCCGCCGAATTTCATCCCCGAGGCCCTTTCGATGGCGTTCATAAAAAAAGCTAGCCCTACTCCGACCAGCGCCGGAATTACCAGGGCTAAGGCGACATAAAGCCATTGAGGGGCAAAGGGCTGGCCCGGCGGCGCCGCACTTTGGGAAATTTCCGCTAACCACGCTAAGAATCTCACGGTTCAGGCCTCACACCACAGGGCAGCTTATGGCAAGCACACTTATGTTATAGGGTATTTTTCTTGATGTCAAGCTCCTTCCTCCCCCGCGGCTAATCCACCTGGCCCTTTTTACACCTTGTCAAAAATACTGGCAGTTAGTGAGTCGAGCCCTGGTGCCGCATATCACTTTAATAAAATAATGATAAATTATATCAAATACTTAACTTAATAAGGAGCTTGGCCTCTCCTGGCACGGCCATTGCTCAAGTAAAAAGGGGAAGGCTCTTGGCTCATGCTGTAGGTCGGCAGCGGAGCGGGAATAATATTTATGATTTCATCAAGAGGAGGTAAGGTCTTTTATGAAGACAGGACGAAAACTTTTTAACATGTTGCAGACGGCCTCTGAGGCCCACGCCAGGTGGGAGATTGAAACTTCCACGAATATCCTGCGGTCCCGCAAGAAACTGCTCATCTTGCTGATCATGTGTCTGCCGGTCTTGGCATTCCTGGGGTACTCCTGGGCCGCCGGAGACGTGCTGGGTGGCAAAAAAGCCTATGCTCCGGCGTTTTATTCCACTTCCATCTTTATCGTTACCATCTTCATTGGCATGTGCGCCGGCCTGATTACCGGTTGCATCGGGGCCGGCGGGGGCTTTATCATCACCCCGGCTTTGATGAGTGCGGGGATTAAAGGGATTCTGGCGGTGGGCACTGATCTCTTCCACATCTTCGCCAAGGCCATCATGGGGACCGCGGTGCATAGGAAGCTAGGCAATGTCTCGGTCAAGCTGGCGCTGGCCTTCCTGGTGGGCTCGATTGCCGGGGTCGTGGTGGGGGGAGGCATTAACCGGGCGATCTACGAATTTAACCCGGTTATGAGCGATCTCTTCATCAGTCTGGTCTATGTCTTCCTGCTAGGATTTTTGGGCATCTACGCCATGACTGATTTTCTGCGGCTCCAGAAAGCCGGGCGGGAACATCGCACCCTGTCTCCGGATGAGGAGAAAGTGGCTAAACCGCCCACTCCGGCCACGACCGGTTTGGCTCAGAAGCTGCAGGCGGTCAAGGTGCCGCCGGTGATTACCTTCGACGAGGATGTCGTCCCCGGGGGCAATCGCATTTCGGGAGTCTTCGTCGCCATCTGCGGTGCCTTCGTTGGCCTGGTGGCGGCGATCATGGGCGTGGGCGGCGGCTTTTTGACCTTCCCGATTTTCGTTTACATCTTGGGGGTCTCGTCTTTTACCACCGTAGGTACGGATATCTTGCAGATTATCTTCACCGCCGGCTTTGCCGCCATCTCGCAGTATGCCATTTATGGCTTTATCTTTTACACCCTGGCCTTGGGTATGCTGTTGGGATCTTTGCTGGGTATTCAAATCGGCGCGCTGACCACCAAGGTGGTCAAGGGCATCTATATCCGGGGATTTTATGCCATAGCCATTCTGGCCGGATTTATTAATCGGTTGTTTGCCTTGCCCAGCAAATTGAGCGCCATGGAGTACATCTCCATCTCGAAGGGGTTAGCCCGAACCATTGATTTTATCGGCTTGCTAATCTTCTTCCTGATTGTCAGCGTTTTTGCTATCTGGGTATTTGCTATGTTCTTTAAGAACCTGGGTAAATTGAAAGGCCAGGAAAAACCTGCAAAGCTGGCTGAGGAGGTAGGTTAAGATATGAATACCGCAAAACTTTGGAAGGGGATCTTGTTACTGGTCTCGTTTGTCGTGGTCCTGGTTCTGATCTTTTTGCCAATCTATGGCGACAGACAGAATGGCTTGGAATACTCTGACAATTTCTTTAACTCGCTGGCCAAAGGTTCCAGTAACTATATGCCCCAGATGCGCAAACTGGCCCAGGAATATGTCGGCACTCCGGTAGCGGTCGAATTGGCGGTGGAAAGCGGTTACCAGGCCCAAAAAACCGCATTACTTTACACTGAGGCCGGGGCGCAGGTGGAAGTTGCCGGGCCGGTTTTAAAGATCAACGGCGACCTGGGCAATATCCTGCTGCAATCGGTGGACGATGCCGAGGCCATGTTTAATAACCAGGGTGAGCAATTGCGGGATCGATATCAATATCATCCCCAGGAAGCTCTAAAGCACTGGTGGGGCTCCTTTAAAAATATGGAAGCGGCGTTGACCAAACAGAAGGAATTTAAGCAGGCCAAGGTAGTTACTGAGGTTATGAGCCGCGCCCTGGAACCGGCCTATAATTTCTACGGCATTGTTCCGGCCAGTGTGGGCGCTAATGTGGCGCTGTTGACCTTTATGCTGGTGTTTTATGTGGTCTACACCCTGTGGTATGGCTATGGCATTTTCGAATTGTTCGAGGGCATTGGCTTGAGTATGGAGAAATCCGAGGCTAAAGAAGAGGTCTAGTATCCCTGAATAAACATCTGACCGAATGGCCAGGGTTTGTTACCGGATCCAAACTCTGGCCATTTGTTTCCTCTGGAGCAGTGAATGATCGTCTTTGCCGGGGTACTGCTCCTCCCAGCTTCATTAGGAGAATAACATGGATAGCTCCAACTACCGGGCCGGATCGGCAACCGGCTTTCAGTATAAATTGGCATTAATCCTGGTGGAACAAGGGGAAAGTCGGGAGGCGGCCTGGGCCCGGCATCTCAACACTTACCCCGAAGCTCTTTGGGCCCCTATCAGGATCTTTCATTATTCGGCTACAAATCACCCGCCGCCGAAATGGGGGCTAACCGGCTCTCAAACTCCTAAGAAGCATCATCATGACTGAAGCCTTGATCAAAAAAGTGGTTTTTTTTGATATAATTTGCAATGATCGATCAGTGATCAATTACCGCGGCTCGGAGATCGGATAACCTAGCGGTCAATCGAGCCACCGAGTCTTGAGACGGGAGTGCGATGGTGTCAATCTGGCGACGCCTGTTCCAGAGAAGCGAAAAACCCCAGGCGGTACTGGCCTCATCCAGTCTTAAGGAACAGTATCAGCGCAAGGTGCAGCGCTATCTGCAGATCTTGGCGGCCAGCAACAGGGCTTTGGAAATTATGGCCCAGATGCAGGCCAGCCTGGAAGGGGAGGGTGATTACAGTCCTGCTTATGTGCAGGTCAGCAGCGCCACGGTGTTACGCCATACTGGCGAGGCGATCCGGACTTTACAAGGGTTTTGCCGCGATCAGCTTAAGCATCAGGAGTTGAGCGAGATTTTTGCCATCCTGACCAACCGCATAAATGCGGAGCTAGCCCCGAAATTTAACACTGACCTCGAAGTGGACCAATGGTCCTCGGCGGCCCCCCGGTCTCTTTGGCCGTTTGAGCAGCAGCTGCTGGCCAGTCCAGAATTGCTAGCCAGTGGTCAAGCGTATCCGGCCCCGGAATCAGATTCATGGGAAGAAGTGGTCATTGAGGGCATCTGGGGCTGGGGGCCGGCGGCACCCGAGGCGGCCAGACGCTACCTGGTCACCCGGGATCAAATCACCACTTTATCAGCACTTGCGGAATCTCAGCCCGAACCAGGCCGGGGCGGGGAATCAAAGGCTATCGCCCGGGAACCGCAACCTTTGCTGCAGGACGCGGAATTAAGGCTGATTGCCGACTACGTCCGGCAGCTGACGACTGCCTATCACCAAGGCCTCCAGAGAGTAGAATGGGGTCTGGGGGTCAAGCGGGAAATCGTCATCCTGCGCAGCCTGCCCCACCCCTCACCCCCGGCCGCGCCAGGTCTTGATTCAGTACCGCGGCCGGAACTGATACTCTCCGGGGGAATAAGCATATACCCCGGCCGGACCGTAGGGCCGGCGTTGCCCCTCCAGACCGACCAGATTCCCGACCCCGGCGATATTCCCGCGGGGGCGGTGATCTGGGCCGCTAAACCATCGCTGGCTCTGGCGCCGCTCTTGAGCCAGGCCGCGGCTCTGGTGGTAGCCACCGGCGAACCTTACAATCACCTGGCCTTCCTTGCCCGAGAATGCCGGGTGCCGACGATCTTTAATAGCGGCATGGCTAAGGTAGATATCGCCCCTGGGGAAATCCTAACGGTTGATGCGATCCATCTTCAGGTCTATGCCGGACGCCCTGTCCTCCCAGAACCGACTCCACCCGTCAGCCGCAGCACCGCGGTCGCCCCGGAGATGCTGCAGCGCCTGCGTCCCTGGTTTTTTCCTCTTAAGGTGATGGATTTACCGGATGATGCCTTGCCCCCGACATCTTGCCAAAGTATCCATGATATCCTGTATTATACCACGCAGGCCGGCGTCGATGAGATGTTTTGCCTGAGCCTGAGAGGTCGGGTCACGAAAAAGGATGGCGTCAGCCTGGTTACCGGACGGCTGGTCCCGATTTTAGTTATTGATGCCGGGGAGGGGCTGAGCGCCGAGACACCGACGGTGAACTTTGAAGCCATAACTTCTATCCCCTACCGTGCCTTTCTGAGCGGCATGATGTCCATCCCCTGGCCCAAGGCGCGGCCGGTGGATATGAAAGGATTTATCTCAGTCATCGGGGTGACCTCGACCACGCCCCGGTCAGAGGAGCAATTACAAAAATTCAGTTTTGCAGTGCTGTCAAGAAATTACATGAATTTCAGCCTGTGTCTGGGATATCATGCCTCTACCATTGAAGCCCATATCGGGGCCAATCTGGACCACAATTATATCCGCTTTCATTATCAAGGCGGGGCCGCGTCCTTAGAACGGCGGGTAAGACGGCTCCAACTCATTGACGGGGTCTTGTCCCGGCTGGGATTTAAGGTAAACTTGAACGGCGATCTGTTGGACGCCCGACTCGTCGGAGAGCCAACGCCATCGTTAGTTAAGGTCTTAGAAATCTTGGGCCGTCTGGAAGTCTATACCAAACAGATGGATATGGTAATGTCTGACGATGGGGTAGTCTTTGGTTATATCGAAGATTTTTTTGACAAACACTGTAATGCCGATCTGCAAAATTAAAGCTGATTATATTGTCAAGCTTGGATTTGGCGTTTTCAGTTATTAACTTATGGTAAAAGTTTTCAGTTTAGAAAACTGTAAGACCAAAGGACTTAACAGGTTAGTATAATGTCAACCAATGATACCTCCGGTTGCCACGCTCATATAATGTTATGCCACGCTTAGGATCGCCCAAACTTTATCTCATTGTGAGCTCGGTGACCATCATCGTGTTAACCGGCGCCTTTGTCCTGGGGCTGATGTCCGCCAATAAGATGCGCGACATTATCAGTGAACAATTCAACCAACAGCAACTGACCATTGCCCAGGGGGTAGCTTCCGATATTGTCGATAAGTTTACCTTTTTAGAAAATGAATTGCATACCCTGAATTTATCCCCCTCAGTCCAGTACCTGGAGGTCTCCTGGCCCAATCGGCTGCAGATCACGATGGCCAGTGTCAGGAAATTCGGCACCATTGAAATCGGTCTGATCGAAGCCCGCCGCCAAAAAATCTATCGGTTAAACGCTGAGGGACATGATCTGGTAGCAACTGCGAAGGTTTCAGAGATCGAATGCTTACAATGGGCCAGTGACCGCACCAAACAGAATAAATTTTTCCTGAAACGGGTAGGGGCTGATTTCCCCTCCCCTTCCCTAGAGCGTCCATATTTGCTTATCGGTCTCCCTACCTACCAGGTGTCGGTCGATCAAAGCCATCCCGTGGCCTCGGGAGAATTTGTGGGCTGCTTATATTTTCTGGTGGACCCCTCACGCTTAACTACGATGTATTGCCAGGACATCCGTTCCGGCCAGACCGGCTATGCCTGGGTAATTGATCAGCAAGGTAATTTTCTCTACCACCCGGATGAAGGATTTATTGGCAAATCAGCCTTTGAGGTCCGGGAACAACGGGATCCCAAGATCTCTTTTGCCGAAATCAATCGGATCCAGAAAGAAAAGATGTTGACCGGGCGGGAGGGCTATTCCTGGTACTGGAGTGGCTGGCACCGGGGCGTGGTCAAGAAGATGAAAAAATTTATTGGGTACGCGCCCATTCCCTTACAGGGGGACAATACCCGCCTAATCTGGTCAGTGGCGGTAGTGGCTCCCCAAACCGAGGTAGAAGGCGCAATCCACGGAGTATATGTACGCCAATTCCTCCTCCAAGGAGTGGTAATCCTCATCATCCTCCTGGGCGGCGGAGTAATTATCTATTATGAAAGCCGCTGGGCGGCGGCCCTGGAACAGGAAGTCCAACGCAAGACCGCGGCCTTGAAGCAATCTACCGAGGAACTGGCAAAATCTGAAAAGCTCTATAAGTCTCTGGTAGAATCAGCCGAGGATGTCATTATTAATGTAGATTGCGAAGGAAAGATAATTTCGATCAATCGTTATGGGGTCAAGCTTTTCGGCTATACCCCGCAGGGTGTTATTGGCAAGAGCATCTATGAGTTCTTCCCAGGTCGAGCCGGAAGGGACATTCACCATCATATTGACGAGGTATTCGCGACCCACAGTGGACGCCGCGCCACTCTCCAAATGCTGCTGGGCGGGAAAGAATACTACTTTAACCTTAACCTCACCCCGATCCGAGAAAACCACGAGATTATGAGTGTGCTGATCATTGCCCATGATATTACCAGCAGCAAAAAAATGGAGGAACAATTATACCACACCGAAAAACTGGCTTCGCTTGGCCAACTGGCCGCCGGGGTAGCTCATGAGATCAACAATCCGCTGGCGATCATCCTGGGATTTACCGATATGCTGCTGGAGAAGGCCGAAGCCGATTCCCAACAGTATAAAATCCTGAAGACTATCGAGCGTCAGGGCAATAATTGCAAGAAAATTGTCGAAAACCTGATGACATTTGCCCGGACTCCGGAGAAGGTCCAGTACCATACCGATATTAATCGCAATGTGGCGATGGTGATGGAGATCGTGCAAAACACCCTGCTGACCAAAAAGATTAAGTACCACTTACAACTGGCGGAAGGTCTGCCGCTGGTCCGGGGCGATGCCGCCCAACTCCAACAGGTCTTCTTGAACCTGGTTACCAATGCCGTAAAGGCCATGCCCCAGGGCGGGCAGCTAACGATCACCACCGGCTTAAATCCTACCGGCGATCGGGTGCGGATCATATTCGCCGACACCGGGGAGGGGATCAAAAAGGATCATTTACATAAAATCTATGACCCATTTTTCACCACCCGCAAGGTCGGCGAAGGTACCGGGTTAGGTCTTTCCGTCAGTTATGGTATCCTGGCCAAATTCGGCGGTACCATCGAATGTCTGAGCCGAACCCGGGAAGAGGCGGGAGACCAGAGCGGCACCACCTTTACCATTACCCTGCCCGTAGCTTCGCCGACCGACCAGGAATTAAAAACAGAGGACACTTATGTCAGCCAAGATTTTGATCATTGACGATGAACCAGACATGCTGATCATGCTGGAGATGATCATCACTGATAAGACCGCATATCAAGTGGTGACCACGACTAATCCCCTAGAACTGCCAGAGCTGCTCGCCCAGGAAAACTTTAATCTGGTCATCACCGACCTCAAAATGCCCGCTAAGGACGGCATCGAGGTTATTGAGACGGTCAAGAGCCACAATCCCGATATTCCAGTAGTCGTAATTACGGCTTTTGGCACCCTGGAATCGGCCGAGGAAGCCGTCCGCCGCGGGGCCTATGATTTCATTACCAAGCCCTTCCGCAAGGAGCAGATCCTGGTGGCTATTGCGCGGGCCCTGGAGTGGCAACGGATTACTCAAGAAAATCGGGAGTTGAGAAATCGCATGGAGGCCGAGAAAACGGCCGCCAAGACTTCCGGGCCTCCTGGCGACTAGCGCGACGCGGGTCCCCACCAATGACCGGTAGAGCAATTTTTAGGGGAGTGTATTATAATTAACTGCGATTATTGGTAGGTGTTCAGTGTTCAGTGATTAGTGATTAGTAAGCTAAGCAAATTTAACTGGTTATCTATAAGACCTTGCCTTGGCGACTATCGCCTGTTCACAGTTAAGTGTTTATTTTAACTGACAACGGGCAACTGGCAACCGAACGCTTACGCTCATTGTTTACCCATTAAGGAGCTGATTGATGTCTGCTACTATCGTCATCGTCGATGATGAACCCGATCTATTGGACCTGCTCAAACTGATTCTGACCGAAAAGACCGATCACCAGGTGGTTACCACTACCAATCCCCAAGAGGCCGTTGACTGGTGCCGGGAATATCATGCTGATCTGCTGATCAGCGACCTCCGCATGCCGGAGATGGAGGGCATCGAGCTGTTAAAAATTATCAAGGAGATTGACCCTTACTTACCCTTGATTATCATCACGGCCTATGGAACTATCGGCTCCGCGGTAGAGGCGATGCGCCATGGTGCCTTTGACTATATTACCAAGCCGTTCCGGAAAGAACATATCCTGATGACCATTGCCAAGGCCCTCCGTTGGCGGCAAGAGCACCTGCCGGCCTAACCGTTTTTCCACTGCGGCATGCTTGTAGAGGCTCTCCTTGAAACTATTGAATCTCTTTAGAAGAAAAAAACCCTCAGCCGCGGCAGCGGGGGAGGAATTTTTCAAGAAAAAATACCAAAGCTTCAAGAATCTCCTGGAGGCCAACAATGCGGCGCTGGAAGTCATGTCTCATATGGAGGCCACCCAGGAGGGCGACTATGTCTTTGATCTACAGTTCATCCGAGCCAGCGCGGAATCCATCCTGGAGAAGGTTCAGACCATCGTCCAGGAGTTGAACACTCTGGGAGATAATCGCTATGCTGAACTGGTTAAGGTTTATCAAAATATTGCTGCCAAGATTCAGAACGAGACCGAGGCCGCACCCCCGAGCTTGTCGGTCCCGCTGGTATTGCCTCTGAGTCAGGTGGACCGGCGCTTCCTCCTGCAAGTAGGAGGGAAAAACGCTAATCTGGGAGAGATCAAGAATCGCTTGCAGCTCCCCACGCCCGAAGGGTTTGTGCTGACCAACGAAGCCTACCGACTGGTGCTGGCGGAAAATCGTCTGACCGAACCGTTGGCCAGTCTTGTCAAAGAACTAGATATTGATAATATTGAGCAGTTAACGGAAAAGAGCCAGATTTTGCGAGAAATGCTGTTGCCGGCCAAAATTCCTCAACGTCTGGTGGAAGAAGTAAATCAGCAATATGGTCAGTTGGTGGCCGCGCTGAATTATGAACCCTATCTGGCCCTAAGAAGCAGCGGCTTATACGAGGATCTGGAATCTTCCTTTGCCGGGCAATTCCTCACTGTTTTGAATGTGCCGTTTGACCGATTTTTTCCGAGTTATCTAGAAGTCCTGGCCAGTCAATTTACTCCTACCGCCCTGGTTTATTTAAGCCAGAAAAGATTGCTGCAGCGGCAACTGGCCATGAGTGTCGGTTGCCTGGCCATGGTACCGGCCCGCTCCAGCGGGGTGATGTTCACCGCGGATCCGACCGGCAGTCGCGGCGATGTGCTAGTCATCGATGCCGCCTGGGGACTGGGACCGGCCGTAGTTGATGGCACCTTAACGCCGGATCACTACGTACTTTCCAAACAACCGGCCCTGGACTTACTTGAGCAACAGATCAGCCGCAAACCAAGACGGTGGATCGCCGCCGACCGCGGCATTGCCGAAGAGGCCGTACCTCTTGAGGAAGGTTCCCAACCCGCTCTGACCAGGGATGAACTGCTCACCCTGGGCCGCTATGCCCTCCAGTTAGAGGAGTATTTCGGCAGTCCCCAGGATATTGAGTTCAGTGTAGATCTACAAGGACGGATAATACTCTTACAATCGCGGCCCTTAACCTTGCTGACACCGCGCGCCACCGGAATCCTGCCGCCGCACCTCGAAGAGCGCCATCCCGTATTGCTCGACCACGGTACAGTGGCCTGTTTCGGGGTGGCGGCGGGGCCAGTGTTTATGGTTGACCATCAGGCGGATCTGAGCCATTTCCCGGACGGGGCCATCCTGGTAGCTCGGCATACTACGGCGCGCTATGGGGCGGTGTTACACAAAGCCGCGGGCATGGTCATAGATATTGGCAGTGCCACCTCGCATCTGGCTATCCTGGCCCGCGAATTTAAGCTTCCTGCCCTCGTGGATACCGGAAAAGCCACGCAGGTTCTGCGTCCCGGTCAGGAAATCACCGTAGATGCCAACCAGATCAGGGTTTATGACGGACGCCTGGAGGAAATCCTCCAAGCCCCGGTCGCCAAGACCTCGCTGCTGGCCGAAACCCCGATTTATGCCCGGCTGCGGCGGGTATTACGGTGGATCACCCCTTTGCGGCTTACCGACCCCAAGCTGGCCAATTTCACCCCCGCGGCTTGTCAAACTCTGCATGATATCACCCGTTTTGCGCATCAGATGGCGGTCACCGAAATGTTTGAGCTGGGCGAACAGGCCCGGCAGGGTGAGGTGCACATGGTGCAGTTGCAGACCAACATCCCCTTAAACCTCTACATTATTGACCTGGGCGGCGGTATTCGGGCCGATCACCGGGGTCGGTTCGTTTCTCCAGAGGATATTACTTCAATTCCCTTACGGGCTTTATGGCGAGGCATCAGCCATCCCGAGATTTCCTGGGCCGGCCCCATCCCCATTGATATGAGGGGGCTTTATTCCGTCGTCTCCCGATCTTTGACTGCCGCTGCTCCGCAACATGCGGATTTTTGGGCGCGCACCCTGGCGATCGTCTCCGAGAATTACTTGAACTATAGCTCGCGTTTGGGATATCACTTTGCCACCATTGACGCCTTGGTCAGCGATGTCCGCAATGATAATTATCTTAGTTTCCGCTTTAAAGGCGGGGCCGCGGATGAATCGCGGCGCGGCCGCCGGGCCCGGTTCCTGGGGGAGGTGCTGACCCGATTAGATCTCGAGGTTGATATTACCGGGGACCTGGTAGTCGCCAGGCTGTGGAAATATCCCCGCCCCCTCCTGGAAGAAAAACTCGATCTTTTGGGCCGGCTGATGGGCTGTGCCCGCCAGCGCGACATGGTCATGGCGGATGAGTCCACGGTGGAGTGGTATATCCAGGCCTTCCTGGAAGGCAATTATCGCTTTGCCGGAGAACCCGGGTCCGTTGCCAACCCAGATCAAGGTTAAATGTTTTCACATGATCACATTGTGAAGATTCCAGATCGGGTTGGACAGAAACAAAGATTCTGTCCATCTTTTCTTCCCGAGTTTATCCAATGTTTTCTACCCCTGACTATCGACCCCGTTCCGGTCTGAAATTCCCCCGCCTATTCCAACACCGCCACGCAAGTGGCCAATCAACGGGCTTCAGTTAACGGCATTGCGACTAAATTAGCTGTTGTACGAATTTGACGTCAAATTCTTATCAAGTACAACCTGGGAAGGAGTTGCTAACAACAGGGAAATTCATGTCTGGCAAAGAGGCGAAAGCATGCCAACGGCCAAAGATAAGACGCAATTTTCCACCCCTCAATGTCAACCAGAACCTAGAAGTTTTTCACGGTAAATTAGGGTAGGCAAAGCCTACCCTAATTTTATGCTCTTTTGTCATCCCCCGACACACTCCCGACAAGGGAAAGGGGCAAGATGAATACCGCTTAAAACCTCCCCCAGACCACCTTTTGCGGCATCGCGGGTTGCTCTAACAATTTTAGGGCGCTAGTCAGGATGCCCTCGGCATCGAGGCCATATTTTTGGCGCAGGATTTTGGGGGTGCCATGTTCTACAAAGGTATCGGGGATGGCCAGTCGTTTGACCGGAATGCCATAGAGGCCGTGATCGGCTAAGAGCTCCAGGACCGCACTGCCAAACCCGCCCATGGCCACGTTCTCCTCCACGGTCAGCACCCGGCCGTGACGGGCGGCCAGGCTGAGCAACTGGGCTTGGTCCAGGGGTTTGACAAATCTGACATTGACCACGGTGGCCGAGTATTTCCGGGCTTGAAGTTCCCGAGCCGCCTTCAAGGCCGGGTGTACGGAAGCGCCCAGGGCCAAGATCAGCAGGTCCTCGCCTTCGGCCAGGACTTCGGCCTGCCCCAGGGGGATTTTCTGTAAGGTGGGCGACAGCGGCACCCCCACCCCAGTGCCGCGGGGATAACGCATGGCAATCGGGCCCTGGTGATGGAGCGCGGTATAGAGCAGATGGCGCAGTTCGTCTTCATCTTTGGGAGCCATGACCACCATATTGGGCAGATGCCGGAGATAAGACAGGTCAAACAGCCCCTGGTGGGTTTCCCCGTCTTCGCCGACCACGCCGCCGCGATCCAGGGCAAAAACTACCGGCAGGTTCTGCAGACAGACATCATGGAGTAGTTGGTCGTAGGCCCGCTGCAAGAAAGTCGAATAAATCGCTACCACCGGCCGCAGACCTTCGACGGCCAGACCCGCGGCAAAGGTGACCGCGTGCTGCTCACAGATGCCGACGTCAAAAAACCGATCGGGATAATGGAGGCGGAAGTTGACCAGTCCGGTGCCATCCGGCATAGCCGCGGTAATGGCGACGATGCGCTTATCCTCGGCGGCCAGTTTCACCAGGGTATCACCGAACAACTCGGTATAGCTGGGGACCTGACTGACGCTCTTCTTGGGTTCACCGGTTTCCAGGTCAAAGCAGCCCAGACCATGGAAGCTGGTCGGATCGCATTCCGCGGGTTGATAACCCTTGCCCTTGGTGGTCAGCACGTGGACCAGCACCGGGCCACTTAAGTTTTTGACATTATTTAGGGTTTCAATCAGATGGTCTATCCGGTGACCCTGAACCGGGCCCAGATAGGTAAATTTCAGGGCCTCGAAGAGCATGCCCGGGGTTAAGAAGGATTTAAGTGATTCCTCACTTTTGCGGGCCAGGGCCACCAATTCTTCGCCGATGCCGGGGACCGAGCGCAAAAAGCCTTCAAGTTGCCTTTTCATATAAACCATGATCTTGCCGGTCAGCTTACGGCTCAGGTAGGACGATAAGGCCCCGACATTAGGGGAAATCGACATCTCGTTGTCATTTAGGATGACAATCAGGTTTTTATTGAGATCGCCGGCATTATTGAGGCCCTCAAAGGCTAGGCCGGCGGTCATAGCGCCATCGCCGATCACCGCCACCACGCGGCGCCGTTCGCGCTTCAGGCATTTACCGGTAGCCACGCCCAGCGCGGCCGAGATCGAGGTGGAGCTGTGGCCGGTATCAAAGGTATCGTAGGGGCTTTCGGCGCGTTTGGGGAAGCCGCTAAGGCCGCCGAACTGGCGTAGGGTGTGAAATCTAGCTTGACGTCCGGTAAGGAGTTTATGGGCATAGGCCTGGTGGCCGACGTCCCAGATGATTTTATCCCTGGGGGTGTCGAAGACGTAATGCAGGGCAATAGTAAGTTCAATGACCCCCAGGCTGGGGGCCAGGTGGCCTCCGGTTTTGGAGACGGTATCAATGATCTGGGTCCGAAGCTCCGCCGCCAGTTGTGGCAGTTGTTCCAGGGCTAGCTTTTTAAGATCATGGGGACTGCGGATGGTGTTTAATAGAAGCATTTTTGAACCCCTCTCGGTGCTGGGCAATTTACTCGAAGTATCCTCAGTAGTAGCCATTTTCCTCCCCTTAATGTCGCCGGATTAACAGGTATTGCACCAATTCCCGGAGTGGCTCGGCCTCGGGCCCCAAAGCTGCCAGCTCCATTTTGGCCTGGCTGACCAACTGCCGGGCCTGCTGGCGGGCGGTTTCCACTCCCAGGATGCCGGGATAGGTAGCTTTTTGTCGGAGCAGGTCCATCCCTGGAGCTTTGCCCATTTCCGCGGCCTGACCTTCGACATCCAGCAGATCATCAGTGATCTGAAAGGCCAGACCGAAGCATTGGCCATAGCGGGTAAGATGCGCTACCGCCTTCGGGCTTCCACCGCCTAACAAGGCCCCGGATCGGACCGCCGCAGTAAGTAAGGCCCCGGTTTTAAGGCTGTGGATAGCCTCTATCTGGGGCAGCCCCAAGCTTTGGCCTTCGGCCAACAGATCCGCCATCTGACCACCAACCATCCCCCGATAGCCCGCGGCCTGGGCGATCAGATTGATTACCTCCAGAACCACCGCGTTACGGCCCGACAAACCTTGGGCTACCTGGCTCATAATCACAAAGGCCTCGGTCAGCAAACCATCTCCGGCCAGAATAGCCGTGGCCTCATCGAACTTTTTATGACAGGTAGGTTGCCCGCGGCGCAGATCATCGTCATCCATGGCCGGTAGATCATCGTGGATCAAGGAATAAGTATGAATCATCTCCAGGGCACAAGCCACCGGCAGGGCCTCGGAAACATTGCCGCCGACCGCTTCGGCTGCGGCCAGGCAAAGTATGGGCCGGAGCCTTTTGCCCCCGGCCATCAGGCTGTAGCGCATGGCCACGGTCACTCTGGCTCCCTGCCCCTCAACCGGGGGCAGATATTTTTCCAGCGCCTGGTCAATCAGGGCCTTGCGCTCGGCCAGATAAGTTTTCAGCTCCATCCGCCCTCCAGATTAAACCTCGGTATTTTCGGCAGGTGCGACAAAGGGCTGGGTAACCAACCGTCCCTCTTCATCCTGGAGCAGAATCTCGACCTTTTTTTCCACTTCGTCTAATTTATGGGTACAGAACCGGACCAGTCGCATGCCTTCTTCAAAGGTCTGGAGCGCCTGTTCTAACGGCAGATCACCGCTTTCCAGTTGCTGGATCAGGTTTTCCAGTCTTTTTAAGGCCTCCTCGAAGTTTTCGGACTTCACATTTTTTCGGCTTGTAGTGGTCATTAGTTTAATATTTTATTAATTTTCTGAATCTCGCAGTCCATGCTGCCGCGGGCGACTCGGACCCGCAGGGCCGCGCCGACCTGGACCCGCTGGACATCGCGCACGACTTCCTGATCCGGCAAGGTAGTGGCGATGGCATAGCCGCGGTCTAAGATCGCCTGGGGATTCAAGGATTGCAGCCGTTCCTGGAAATGTTGCAGTTGTAGCCGTTGGCTGGCCAGCCGGGTTCCCAGCCAGCGGTACAATCGGGCGGCCTGCTGTTCCACCAACTGACGTCCCGACACCGCGGCCCGCCGCGGACTCATCAACCGCAGGTTAGCCTGAGCCAATTGGAGACGATGCTGCCGGGCGCGCAGTTGGGCCTGCCACCCCCGCTGGAGCTGTTCGAGGCGGTCATCCACCCTAAGACGCAGATCCGCCAGCCGGCGCCGGGGGTCGGGGAGCCGTTGGCTGAGATGGCCCAGCCGTTCCCGGCGTCCCTGCACCAGGGCCTGAAAGCGGCGTTGTAGGGTGGTAGCCAGGCGTTGCAAGGTGAGAGCTAGTTCTTCTTTGCGCTGCACCACCAGTTCGGCCGCGGCCGAAGGCGTAGGGGCCCGGACATCAGCGACCAGATCCGCGATGGTAAAATCGATCTCATGGCCAATGGCCGAAATTACCGGAATCCGAGAGCGGAAAATGGCCTGGGCCACGGCCTCTTCATTAAAGGCCCAAAGATCTTCTAAGGAACCCCCGCCCCGGGCCAGCACCAGGACATCAAGGTCAGATAAGGTATTCAAGAGGTCCAGGGCCTGGACGATTTCAGCCGCGGCCCCGGTTCCTTGCACCTTGACCGGACAGATCAAGACTTCCACGGTCGGGAAGCGGCGGTTCAAGATCTGCAAGAAATCCCGGATGGCCGCTCCGGTCGGAGAGGTGACTACGGCCAGCCGCCGCGGCAAAAAGGGCAGGGGCTGCTTATGAGCCGGATCGAACAGCCCCTCTGCGGCCAGTCGCCGTTTCAGTTCTTCAAAGGCCTGGGCCAGGGCGCCGATTCCCAACGGCTCCAGGTAATCTACCAGTAACTGGTATTCGCCCCGCGGTTCATAGACGCTGATCCGGCCTCGACAGACGACTTGGCGACCGTCGCTGGGTTTATGACGTAAGTATTGATGATTGCCCCGAAACAGTACTGCCCGTAATTGGCTCGCTTCATCTTTTAGGGTAAAATAATAGTGACCGGAGGCTGGTCGGCGAAGATTAGAAACCTCTCCACTGACCCAAACCCGCGGGAAATTAGTTTCTAATCGGCTTTTGATCTGCTGGGTCAGACCAGTCACCGTATAGATCTGTGGATATTCTTCCGCCATGGCGAGATTCGCTTGTAATTATGTTACCATACCACAGTCAATAACTCCCGGCAATCAATTTTCCAGACCGCGGGGCTGGTCAGCGAACCTGACCCTAAAACAGCCGTCTCTTTCCGCCGGAAATAACCTTGCACTTTTTGTGAAGCTATGCTAATATCTTATAGAAGCAACAGAAGGAGTGACACTATGTTTGAAACTGGGGACCTGGCCGTTTATCCGGCACATGGAGTGGGGGTGATAGAATCCATAGAAGATAAAGAGATTTCCGGCAATAGCCAAAGATTCTATATAATGCGGATCTTAGAGAACAATATGATCATTATGATCCCTACCCAAAATGCCCAAGCCGTTGGTTTAAGGGGCATTATCGATCCTCAAGCCGTAGCCCGAATTTATGAAATTCTGGGAAGTCGGAAGCGGCTGGTGGAACATCAGACCTGGAACCGTCGTTATCGGGATTATATGGAGAAGATTAAAACCGGGTCGCTGTTTCAAGTGGCCGAAGTACTACGGGACCTTTCACTCCTAAAGTCCGACAAGGATTTGTCTTTTGGTGAGCGCAAGATGTTAGATACCGCCAAGAACCTGCTAATTAAAGAGCTTTCTATTGCCAGAAAAAAAGAAGAAATCGAGATTGAAGCGGATATCCAGAAACTTCTCGATATTTCAGAGAGTTAACTTTATTTTGTAAATTTTCCTATCCGCGGCCAGGCGATAATTAGTGCAGTTGAACGGGCCGATTTCCTTTCTCACAGTTGATTAAGCATCGTCGGGATAGTTAAAGCTCTGTTGACGCCTGGGTCCGGGCGGCGCTGGGTTAATGAATAATATCGTTGTTCTTTCAAAGCTCCCCCCGAATGGTTAACCCGGAAATGAGGTGAATTTAAAGTGGGTTACAAAATTGTGGTCGGGGTGGTGTTGGGGACCATCTGTTCCGTCAGCGGCTACCTGATCGGCAGCCAGATACCTCAGTATAGCTACCTGGGATGGACCAGTTGGGTTGGAGCCCTGGCGGGACTGCTGATTGCCCTGCTTACCTTACAGTTAGAGCGGGTAATCAAGCGGGTGCCATTGAAGATTATCCTGGGGGGAACCCTGGGGCTGTTTATTGGTTTAGGCATTGCCAAGCTAGCCAGTTATCCGTTTGAGAAATATCTCGGACAATCCTTCCTGCAAATCCCCATCTACATTTCCTTCTCCGCTATTTTCGGCTATATCGGTCTGGTGCTGGGAGGCAAAAAGATGGCCGAGGTAACGACACCTCTATTTTTAGAAGAAAATAAAAGTTTGCGCTTCCAACCCAAGATCTTAGACACCAGTGTCATCATCGATGGACGGATTGCCGATATCTGCGAAACCGGGTTTATTGAAGGTACCTTTATCGTGCCTAAGTTTGTGTTGGAAGAATTGCAATATATCGCCGATTCCGCCGATAATTTGAAGCGGAGCCGCGGCCGTCGGGGTCTAGATATCCTGAAACGTATTCAGAAGAATACCCGGGTGCGGGTGGAATTCACTGATGACGGGGTTTCTAAGGCCACGGTTGATTCCAAACTCATCGAACTAGCACTTAAGACCCACGCCAAGATTCTCACCAACGATTTTAATCTCAATAAAGTTGCGGACTTACAAGGCATCGAGGTTTTGAATATCAACCAGTTGGCCAATGCCCTGAAGCCCGCGGTGCTGCCGGGAGAAATCTTACATGTCCATATCCTGCGGGAGGGCAAGTCCCAAGGGCAGGGGGTGGCCTATATGGATGACGGCACCATGGTAGTTATTGAAAATGCCCGGCGTTATATCGGTAAGCAAGTTGATGTCTCAGTCACCAGTGTTCTCCAGACCACCGCGGGACGGATGATTTTTACCGAGATCAAAGACAGTAATAATCTCTCGGCCGCGTACCAGTCTAAATGACCCATATTGCCCTGACGGTCGAGGCTTTGGAGCAGGGTCTCCGTCTGGACCAGGTTCTGAGTCGTCGCTTAAGCAACATTTCCCGGGCTCGCATCCAGAGATGGATCAAGAGCGGACTGGTCTTGGTTAACCAGGGGGGCCGGGCCGCGGATTATCGGGTGCAACCTGGAGATCAACTGCTAGTGACCCCGCCGGAACCGGAGACCTGGTCGCTGACTCCGGAACCGATCCCGTTGGCGATAATATTTGAGGATGAGCATCTGCTGGCCATCAATAAGCCACCGGGGTTGGTAGTCCATCCCGGAGCCGGACATCGAACCGGAACCCTGGCGCAGGCCTTATTGCACCATTGCCCGGACCTGGCGGGGATCGGCGATGTTAAGCGGCCGGGACTGGTACACCGCCTGGACAAAGAGACCAGCGGCCTGCTGGTAGTGGCCAAGACGGATGTGGCCCATCAGTCTCTGGTAAACCAATTTAAACAACGTTTGGTGTCCAAGATCTATCTGGCCCTGGTGTGGGGGCAACTGGCGGAACCACAGGGTGAGATCGTCCAAGCTATCGGGAGGCATCCACGAGAACGCCAGAAAATGTCTGTTTATGGCCGACGTGGTCGGGAAGCTCATACCTCCTGGCGACGGTTGCGGCAATACCCGGGGCCTCTAACCCTGCTGGAATTAGCATTACATACCGGTCGGACCCATCAGATTCGAGTGCATCTGGCCGCCCTGGGGCATCCGGTCGTCGGGGATCAGACTTATGGGGGTGGGGCGCGTCGTCTGTCCGCGCTACCAACGGAGCTCCTAAAGCTTAAGACCCTGGTGCCGCGACAATTGTTGCATGCCTGGAAATTAACTTTGCGTCATCCCCGGACGGCCAAAATTTTAAGTTTTGAGGCTGACTTGCCGAATGATTTTCAGGTAGTATTAAATTTCTTGGAACCGCGGGCGGCATGCTCAAGATAGCCCTGACCGGAGGTGTGGCCTCGGGCAAAAGCACGGTGGCTAAGTACTTACGCGACTTGGGCGTGGCGGTAATTGATGCTGATGAATTGGCCCGGGAGGTAGTGGCCCCCGGGCAACCTGCTAACCAGGCTATTCGACAGGCCTTTGGTCCAGAGTTCTTTGACCCGGACGGTACCCTTAAGCGGGAAAAACTGGGGCAGCGAGTATTTACCGATCCGGCGGCGCGGCAACGCCTGAACGAATTGACCCACCCCTGGATTGCTCAAGCCCTTGAGCGGCAACTACGACGGCTCGAGGCCCAGGGGGTGCCGTTGGTAGTGGTAGAAGTGCCCTTGCTCTTTGAATTGGGGTTAGAGTCGGCCTATGATTTGGTGATCGTGGTCGATGTCGACCGTGACACCCAGATTCGCCGCCTCCAATCAAGGGACCGGCGGAGCTATTCTCAGATTGCGGGTATGCTCCAGGCCCAAGCCCCCTTGGTGGATAAAGTCCGGCGAGCGGATTACGTGATCGATAACCGCGGTACTCTTGAGGAAACGCACCAAAAGGTTAAAAATATTTTAGAAAAAGTCAAACCGATTATGCTTGACAAAAATTTATAAAATGTTTACCGTGCCAGATAACCTCTCCTTAAGAGAATTATATGTCTATCCGAATGAAATAATAAGTTATCGCACAAGCCCTATTCCCCATAAATTTTCATGAGATATTCAAAAGAAGCAGGCGATCAGCCAGACTTAACCCCCAATTTCCGTGACCTTCAATCGATGATTACCTAAGTTCGTTAACCCTGAAGTTGTAAACTTACCGAGGTTTGCACCCGACGCCAGCGGGTCAAAAAAAATGCTGGCCCCCAAATTGATGAGTACAGCCAACCCCTGCGCAAAACGGGGCCGGGCCCTGTAGAAAAAAATATATCTTAAAAAAATGACTAGAGAGTCACGGCAACGAGGATCGGCCCGCGGTGACGAGGTCGGCTACCGAGGACTGGGAAGTCTGAACCGCCCGAGGTTAGCCCGATCCCTAATTCCAATACGATTATCAAGGGATCGCCAACGCTTAGCCGATGGTTAAACGTGAGATTGTCATGAAAGAGAAGAGAAAATGTTACCAGAAGAGGATGTTATGAACCTTGCAGCCTTAAAAAACAAGAAAATTGCGGAGTTAGCCAGTCTGGCGCGGGAGTTTCACGTAGATGGCGCCGCGGCTATGCGCAAACAGGAGCTAATCTTTGCCATTCTCCAGGCCCAGACGGAGAAGAACGGCTACATTTATGGCGAGGGAGTCCTGGAAATCCTGCCAGATGGCTTTGGTTTCTTGCGCTCGCCCGGATACAACTATCTGCCGGGGCCTGATGATATCTATGTTTCTCCCTCTCAGATCCGACGCTTCAATCTGTGTACCGGCGATACCGTATCGGGCCAGGTCCGGCCTCCCAAGGATGGCGAGCGTTATTTTGCCCTCCTGAAAGTGGAGTCGGTAAATTTTGAAGACCCGGAGATGTCCCGGGAAAAGATCCTGTTTGACAACCTCACCCCGCTGTACCCCAATAAACCCCTGCGGCTGGAAACGGATCCGGATAACTATTCGGCCCGCATCATGGATCTGATGACCCCCATCGGCAAAGGTCAACGAGGTCTGATCGTGGCCGCCCCGCGCACCGGCAAGACCATGCTGTTACAGAATATTGCCAACAGTATTGTCCGCAATCACCCCAAGGTCATCCTGATTGTCCTGTTGATCGATGAACGGCCTGAAGAAGTGACCGATATGCAACGCTCGGTAAAGGCTGAGGTGGTCAGCTCCACCTTTGACGAACAGGCGCAGCGTCATGTCCAGGTCGCGGAGATGGTCTTGGAAAAGGCCAAACGGCTGGTGGAACATAAACGCGATGTAGTTATTTTACTCGATTCCATTACCCGGCTGGCCCGGGCTTACAATACCGTGGTCCCGCCCAGCGGCAAGATCCTCTCCGGGGGGGTGGATTCCAACGCCTTGCACAAACCCAAGCGCTTTTTTGGCGCGGCCCGGAACATTGAGGAGGGCGGCAGTCTGACTATTATTGCCACCGCCCTGATTGATACTGGGAGCCGGATGGATGAGGTGATTTTCGAGGAATTTAAAGGTACCGGTAATATGGAAATCCTGCTGGAGCGCAAGCTTACCGAAAAACGCATCTTCCCCTCGATTGATATCAATCGTTCCGGAACCCGCAAAGAAGAATTACTGGTGCCCCCGGAAGATTTAAATCGCATCTGGATTTTGCGAAAGCTGTTGGCTCCTCTGAGTCCGATCGATAGTATGGAATTTCTGCTGGAAAAGATGCGCGGCACTAAGAGTAACGCCGAATTTTTAGCTTCGATGAGCCGTTAATCTCGTCCCCCGCCATCACCAGAGGCAAAGCTGACCCGAGCTCCATCCGCTTTAGTATCGAGATTCTCGAAGGGAAAGACAACTTACCAGTTTAACCCCCCCAAACCCTGGATGGTTAGGGCAAGGCAGTTTATTGCGCCCGGAATTATTTAGGGGTAACTAATAGATATAATTTATAAATATTGTAGGATGACTCTTGCCCTGAGCAATTCTGTTACTTCTTTAGGGGGAGTGGGGGAGTTAAATTATTTGTTGCATAAAAAAATATCTAGTTGTTATAAATAGCTGTATCTGATTAACTGTACTTAGGATTAATTTAGAAGTTAGTCGGTCTCCTGGCAACTAAGGGAAGCCGCAGGCTGAGCGATTAGACCGCGCGCCATCGGATCCGCGTACTCAATAAGGTCGGGGCCCAGAGCGAAGGCTGTCAGATCAGGCGAAAACGCACCCAAAATACGTTCAACTGTTTGATTTAAATAGTAATTTAGAAATTTGCTGGTGTAATCCAGAATGCGGAGCTATGGCTCTTGATTTTTTTGGGCCATGAGTTGACGATGTGTTGCGGCCACCACAGATTTTAGATTATCAAAGTCGTTGCAGAAGGAGTGACGGTTATGCAGAATATCAATGAATTGATTGAGCAACTCGGCATCCGATCCGCGAATGATATCTCCGGTTTTGATCAACAGCTGCTCGGGGATGGGACCCGGAAACAGATATTCTAATTTATGTCCCAGACCTTCCCAGATTTTAAAGGCCATGTTAAGCGTTAAATTGCTACCTCTTAAACCGCGGATCAAGCGATTCATCTGTTGGTGGGTAATACCACACTTCTCCGCCAGCGAGGCCTGAGTTTCACCTTCTTGAAGTGCTGCTTCGACCCCGGCCAGGATTTTTTTGAGGACTAATTCAACCCCTCTGTGGGTAGTTTTTTCAGTCATATTTATTAGTTAATAATAATTATCCTTATTGAGATATTTTTAAATTAAATCTTTAGATTTTAAATGTCAATAACCAGAAGGCGATTTTTTCTAACACTTTAGACTCTGGTAGCCGGCTTTTTCTTTAAATTTTTTGTATAAACCATGTACTCCGGCCCAAAAATCGGTCCTAGTGGCCAAGCTTCTAAAATAATTATGTAAATCTTACCGAAAATTTTTTTATGATTATCCTTTTAAAAATTTTAACAGATTAGTGATTATTGCTAGTATTGGCCCAGAGTAAACCTGCCGAGCTAAAATATTACTTGCCAGGGGCTAGCGGGTTCAGGTAATTATATCTGGGTAAAACCTTTGTTTAGTGATGCGCAATCAGAAGTATTAGCTTTTTAAAAGGACAACGATGCAACCTAAATTAATCATGGTGACCGGCGGGGCCGGATTTATCGGCTCGCATGTGGTGGATTTATTATTAGACCAGGGGCATCGGGTCCTGGTGGTCGATGATCTATCCACCGGCTCCCTGGATAACCTTAATCTACAGGCTGAGCTAAGCCAGTTAGACATTCGTAGTGCCGAGGTGCATGAACTGATTTTACAGCGCCGGCCCTCGGTCATTTGCCATTTAGCGGCCCAGGTCAGTGTCCGGAACTCGGTGGCTGACCCGGCCCAGGATGCCTCCATCAATATCTTGGGAACCTTGAACCTGCTTGAGGCCGCCATCCCGGCCGGAGTGGAAAAATTTCTGTTCGCCTCCACCGGCGGGGCGATTTATGGTGAGCAGGATTATTTTCCGGCCAACGAGGCCCATCCGGCGAGGCCGGTTTGCCCTTACGGGGTTGCCAAGCTGGCCGTAGAGCGATACCTGTACTACTATCAGCAGGAGTATGGGCTTAACTATGTGGCCCTGCGTTACGCCAATGTCTATGGACCCCGACAGGATCCGTATGGTGAAGCTGGAGTAGTAGCCATCTTCACCGAGAAGATGCTTCACGGGGAACAGGCAGTAATCAATGGCGATGGCCGGCAGACCCGGGATTTTGTCTTCGTCAAAGACGTGGCCCAGGCCAACCTCCTGGCCCTTAACAGCAATATCAAGGGAGAAATCAATATTGGCACCGGCCGCGAGACCGATATCAATACCCTGTTTAACTCTCTCCAGGAACTTACCGGCGCCACCCTGGCAGAGTATCACGGCCCGCCCAAATCCGGGGAGCAACGGCGCAGTGTGATCGATTTTGGCAAGGCCAAGACGCAATTGGGCTGGGACCCCCAGACATCCTTAACGGACGGTCTGATTGCGACGGTAGAATATTTTCGCCAGCGTTCCGCCCAGCACTAACTAGTGTCCATCCGGAAAGCCCTGGTTTCCCTCCCCATTGATGGGGGAGGGTCAGGGTGGGGGTGAAAAGTAACAGATCATTTCAATATCTTGAACTTTATGCCCCCTCACCCCAACCCCCTACCACCAGGGGCAGGGGAGTTTCTGGATGGAGACTACTTAACATATCTCATTTCCTCCAGAAACCCTTGCCCCACATCTCTAGCCAGCCCGCCGTTTGTTCTCAAGCCTCAATCTGGGCCATTATGGCCATTTACTCCATCAGTAGTAGTTTTAACCGCCAACCGAACACTTGCTATTACTTAATGGAGGCCAGGAAAAATTACCATTAGGAGAAGGCAAGGCAGGGGGCTATTATTCCCCTCCGGTCCTCGAACTAAACTTGTAAATGCTCGGGATGATGATTAATTTAATATTTTAAGCCATTGTGTTCCTAAAGAATTATTCCTTAAATTTTTGGTAGTTCTAGACCCGGCGGGGGCCGCGGGGACAGAAGAAATATCCTCTAAAAAGAAAGGAGGCCGCAGTCATGGGAGACGGGCAAACGGGCAGTCCGAGCCCCAGCAGATGGGTTTCGCTCCTGGCGCTGATATTCGGCCTGGGATTGGCGCTGATTATTTTTTTCGTGGTTTCTGGGCTGAGGGAGATTCAACCGTTGTATCTTTGGTTTATTTTAGCAACCTTAATCGTCCTTTTGCTGCTGGCGGTTGGTCTCAAGGCTAATGGCAAGTGGTACGGCGCCATTATTGACGTGCGGAATAGAGCCAGTCTGTCCCGTTTACAGATCAGCCTTTGGACCCTCCTGATAATTTCGGCCTATCTGGCCCTAGCCTTAAGTAGAGCCGCGTCGGATCCCTTTGCTACCTACACGGCGTCACAAAAGGCTATCAAAACTGAAGAATGTCAGGCGGCTTTTCTAAAAAATCAGGAGGGGATTGAAGATCTTAAGCAACTCCGACTTAAAGATCCGGAAGCTGCCCAGGCCGCCATGGAACGGGCCCAAGCCCACTGCCACCCAGGACCTTTGAAAATATATTTCCCCCCCGAACTACTTCTGGCCCTGGGGATCAGCACTGCCTCCTTCGCGGGATCGACGCTGGTCCAGCAAATCAAGAGAAACAAAAGTGCTATAAGCTATCTGTTTGAATTAGAAAAGAAATTGGGGGACGCGGAGAAGAGCTTACGGGCTAAGGAGGAGAACTACAGAAAATTATCGGAAAAATTGGCGGAATATACGGCAGTCAAACTCACGGCGGAAGAAAAGAAAAAAGACCCGCAATGTACAGCTCAGGAACAGGAAAGTTGTCAGAAGGATATCGACCAGGCCGATCTGGGCATCCAAACCCTGACGCCCCAGTTTAATCTGGCCAAGCAGGGTTACGAGGAGGCCAGGACACTCTGGGAGAATGCCAAAACTAACCTGGCAACCGAGGATAAGAAAAAGGAGGGCTTGCTGAAGGTCAACGAATCGCCCCAGCAGGCGAGTTTGAGTGATATCTTCCAGGGCGATGAGATCGGCAACTATCAACTCATTGATCTCGCCAAAGTTCAGATGTTCTTTTTCACTGTGGCCATTCTTATCAGCTATGGCGTAACATTAGGAGGGTTGCTCACCAATAGCGCCACGGTGTTAGCTCCCTTTGGGGTCAACCTCCCGCCGTTTTCGGCGGAGCTAAATACCCTGCTGGCCATTTCCCATGCGGGCTATCTCACCGTGAAGTCGGTTGATCATACGAAAACCCAATAGTTGCCGGGAAGGTCCCGAACATGATATCATGTAATACCATAGTAGTAGGAGTCACAATATGAGTGTAAAAGAAAGCTGGTCCAGCGGCACCATCAAGGTCGTCGATCAAGGTAAAAAGATTGGGATTATCCAGGATATCGACGGTGGGGACGTGTTCTTCAGCCTGGACGACTTTATCCTCCCAGAGTCCGTCACTGATACCTCCGAAATTGCCCAAGAGCAAAAGACGGTCATTTTTCAAAAGGTCCCCTCGAAGTTGGGTAGTGAGGCCAAAAAAATTGCCATCCTCGACAACTTGATAAAAAAATAATGGTGGTTAGGTCGGCCGGGGGTCTAAGTTGCCCAGGCGGATGACCGAAGTTGGCAAATCTGGTTTACTGCCACTGGGGATGTGGACCATCGTAAATTAGTCAAGCACCTCATGGCAGTGGCGCAATTTGGCCATCTCCTCCTCCTTGAGGAGAACCTGACGCCCGTGGACCATCAGTTCTACTATCGGAATCAAATTTTTGGCAGTAAACAGGTTGGGAAGCAGCACATAGTCCGCCCCGGCCTCATACAGGCTCAGAGCTTGCTTGGCCGAACCCGCGGTGGCGATAATTTTGGCGTGGGGACAGAGCGTTTTGATCTGGTTGATGATTCTTAGATTATCAGTGCCGACCAACAGTTCGTCCGGTACGCTGGAGATCACCACCTTGGCCCCTTCAATCCCGGCGTGGTGCAAGGTTTGGAGATTACTGATATCTCCGTAAATAACCTTGACACCGCGCTTTTTTAACCTTCTAAATACCCGGGGATTAAAGTCGATTACTACCATCCGCTCCTTGATTTCCTGATCTGACTGCTCGATCTCCTCCAAAAAGGCACTGGCAATCCGGAAAAACCCTAACATAGCGATTTCTTTGTCCGGCGTGGTGAGCTTTTCGTCGGTCGCACCGCCGATATCCTTAACGCCAATTCTTTTCAAGAGCTTACTAAGGAAGTCCTGCAATTGCTGATTGTATTTAATCATGTAAGTGGAAGTAATCGAGGTGATGACAAAGACAAAAATGATGATGGTCTGAATGTCCGGGGAGATTTGCTGATTCTGTAACCCCAACACGGTGATAACCAGCGCAAATTCGCTGAGCTGGGACAGGTTGATCGAAGTCAGCAGGCTGACCCGGCTGCCGTTTTTAAGCAGATAGAGAATGGGAAATATAGTAAGGAACCGGGTCGCCACTAAAAATAAGGCGCCAGTCCCAGCTACCAGCACGAAGCCGAGATTATCAGCCGGATTCGGAATTTCCATCCCCAAGGCCACAAAAAACAAGGTAATGAAAAAATCGCGGATACTGACGATTTTAGCAATGATATCTAAATTATAGGGAAAGGTTGAGATCGCCATGCCGGCAATCAGGGCGCCCATGGCCCGGGAAAGGCCGAAAAAATCAGCCAGGCCGCAGATCAGAAAGCACCACCCCAAAGAGGCCACCAAGACTAATTCCGGCAACTTGGCAATCTTTTTGAAGATATAGCCCAGCAAATATTTGCTGAGCAACAGGC
The DNA here is from genome assembly GCA_028695935.1 of Desulfobacca sp. Taxonomy (GTDB): domain Bacteria; phylum Desulfobacterota; class Desulfobaccia; order Desulfobaccales; family Desulfobaccaceae; genus Desulfobacca_B. Next base: position 33,985 of record JAQVHY010000002.1, on the reverse strand, counting down.
TGGTCACGACGAGCAGGGCAGCTTCGGCAAAATCTAATAAGATTTGAAGAACTTGGGGGTTGTCCAAAGAAGGCGCCAGGCTCAGGATGACGATGGCCCACAGGTCTTGGAAGATCAGCACGCCGATAGTCAGTCGTCCGGCCAGGGTATCCAGTTCAAATTTTTCATAAAGTAGTTTGACTACGATAGTCGTGCTACTTAACGCCAGACAAACAGCCAGGTAGAGGAGATCATATTCTCCGCCGATTACCTTGACGCCGAAAATTTCGTATTCATAGGGTGCCCCGACAGTAAAGCCCAGCAACAGGAAAAAGCCAAAGCCCAAGGCGGCACAGAGGATGAATTGCAAAACGCCGGTGGTGATCAGTGACTTGCCGGCTTCTTTGAGCTTTTTGAGATTGAGCTCCAACCCGATCATGAATAATAACAGGATCAGGCCGATTTCGGCGATAATCCGGATGTCGGTTTTACTTGCCACCCAGCCGAAGCCGAATTGCGGACCGATCGCCGCCCCTGCCACAATATAGGCCAGAATCAGGGGTTGTTTGATCAAAGAGGCCAGAAAGGCCAGAACCGTGGCCACTAAAATACTGATGCCAATGCTGTTTAACAGGGCGTGGTCTTCGGCCGCATGACCCGCAGTTGCAACTTCGGGAAACATCAGGAGCCACAGCAAGGATAGTAAAATCATATAAATAGGCGGACTAAGGCGCTTTAACGCTAGATAACGCAAGATACCTCCGCAGATGGAACAGTTAGGTAAGTACAACTTTAGTCTTATTAATCTGATGGTCTAAAATGATGGTCTAAAATAATACGAACGGGTTTAGGTCGGTTCACCTAAACCCTGGGTAACTTATTGAATTTATTGGTGCCGGAGGCGAGACTCGAACTCGCACAGGCATAAAGCCCGGGGGATTTTGAGTCCCCTGCGTCTACCCATTCCACCACTCCGGCAGCCGACAAAAAACTTTTTCTGTCTAGATAATATTCTGATTTATAAATTCTCCGCTCCGGTTTTGCAAGAATTTTTGTTTACCAAGTTGACTTATCGGCGACGCCAAACCGGCCCCTGGGGGGTATCAATCACTTCGATGCCCTGGTCGGCCAGTTCCTGACGGAGTTGATCGGCCTGGGGCCAATCCCGTTGGCGCCGGGCGGCCTCGCGGGCCTGGATTTTAGCGTCGATAGCCGCATCTTGGGCCGTCTCCGGGAAATTCATGATCCCCAACACCCCATCCAGTTCCTGGAACCGGCCTATGATGGTCTGAGCGCCATCCTGGTCGAGACGGTTCTGGTCAATAAGACCGTGAACTTGGTTCAGAAAGCCAAAAATCACCGCCAAGGCCTGAGAAATGTTTAAGTCATCATCCAGGGCCGCGTTAAAATCCTTCTTCAATTTAAACAGGAGCTGATCCAGGTCCGGGAACCCCCGCCCTCCCGGGAGGTGGGCCAAACGGTCCAGGAAGAAGTCAAGGCGACGGCGGGCCCGCGCCGCGGCGTGGAGGGCGTCAAGGCCGAGCTGGAGGGGCTTGCGATAGTGCGTTGCCATCAGGAAATAACGTAAATCCTCCCCTTGAAACCCCTGGTCCAGAAGTTCCCGTACTGTACTCTGTTCCTGACCTTCTTGTAGTTTGCGGCCATCCGAGAGCAGCCGTTCGCTGTGCAGCCAGTGTCGCACCAGCGGTTTGCCAGTGGCGGCGGTACAGATGGCGGTGACGTTATCATGGTGGGGAAAGATCTGTTCCAGACCGCCGGTATAGATATCAATGGTATCTCCCAGGTGTTTCAAGGCGATCGCCGCACATTCCAGGTGCCAGCCGGGGCGGACGTTGCCCCACTCGGTGGCAAAATAAAGGCCGCGTTTCAGTTCCCCCAGTTTGGCTCTTTTGAGCAGGGTGAAATCACGGGGGTTGTCCTTTTCATACTCGTCCAGATCCACGGTTTTGCCCACCCGAATTTTACTCAGATCAATCCGGGAGAGTTTGCCATAGTCCTTAAAGCGCGAAATATCGAAATAAACCGAGCGCAGCTTTTCATAGGCGTAACCGCGATCCATCAACCGGCGGGTCAGGGCCAGCATATCATTAATGTGCTCGGTAGCCCGCGGATAGGCCGTGGCCGGCTTTAATCTCAGGACCTCGAGATCCTTAAAGAATTCTTGGGCATAATGCTGAGTGAATTCAGCTAGCGGCTGTCCGGCGGCGGCGGCTCCCTGAATGGTTTTATCGTCGCAATCAATCAGGTTTACCACCTGGCGGATGGTCCAGCCCTGGTATTCCAGGTAGCGCCGCAGCAGATCTACCATGACCAACCGCCGCGCCCCCATCAGGGAAAGGTGGGCATTCATGGTGGGACCGTCCGTATAGATGGTTACTTCTCCCGGTTTCAGAGGGATAAAGGCCTCTTTCTGACGGGTCAGGGTATTGTAGAAACGCAGCGTCGGCTTTTCTTGCTCGGCAAATAGAGGCGTCGAGAGATAACGTTCCCCGCCATCCGGGCAGATGGCGACAATCAGTCCCTGTTCCTGTTCCTGGGCGAGTTGCAAGGCTATGGCCACCGCGGCCCCTGAACTCATGCCTAAAAACATCCCTTCGGCGCGGGCCAGACGGCGGGTGGTCGCAAAGGCTACTTCATCCTCGATATTGATGATGGCATCGGCCTGGGTTTTATCAAAAATGCCAGGTTTATAAGATTCCTTCATATTTTTGAGGCCCTGCAAGCCGTGGCCCAAATAAGGCTCCACCCCGATGATCTTTATTTCCGGGTTTAGCTCTTTCAAGCGCCGATAAATGCCCATCAAGGTCCCGGTCGTCCCCATGGTGATCACTACCGTGGTGACCTGACCTTCGGTCTGCTCCCAGATTTCCTGGGCCGTGCCGTAATAGTGCGCCAAGGGATTGCTGGGATTGTTGAACTGATCGGGCAGATAATATTGTTCGGGGTGTTCCCGGACCAGACTATAGACCTTTTCAATGGCGCCGTCCGTGCCTAAAGCCGCCGGAGTCAGGAGTATTTCTGCTCCCAGGGCCTTAAGGATGAGCCGGCGCTCCTGGCTGGCTGACTCCGACATGGCCAACACCAGGGGGTATCCTTTGACGGCACAGACCAGGGCCAGGCCGATGCCAGTATTACCGCTGGTCGCCTCAATAACCGTCTTTCCAGGGGTCAATTCCCCCCGGGCCTCGGCATCATTGATCATGGTCCAGGCGACCCGATCTTTGATCGACCCGCCGGGGTTAAAGCACTCCAGCTTGACATAGACTTCCACCCGGGGGTTGGGATTAAGGCGGTTGAGACGGACTAGCGGAGTGTGGCCGATTAATTCCAACAAATTATTATAACGGTGGCGCATAAAGGCCAATTCCTGGGATTTTTTAGTTTCGAGTTTCGAGTTTTTAGTTTTTAGTTGCTGGTTTTATGAGATACCCCTAATCAATAATTTGCCAGAGAAAGAGCGGCAACTAGTGGTTATGGTGCTTGCCAACTCTGGCTAAAGCAGCTGGTTGGCCTCGGACACACAAATTATGCCTAGCACAAAGTGCCAGCCAGGTGCTGATTAACCAATTGGACCACGGACAGGGTAAAGAGGCGTTGCGCTTCGGGATTGTCATCCAGGGCCTGCAGTAGGCGGTGCATTAGCGCAATGATTATGGTCCCTGCTTCCTGCGGGTTGATTCCTTCTTCATTAAACCGTGCCAGGATCTCGTTGACCAAAGGGCGGACTCGTTCCGCCAGCTCAATTTCCGAAGATTGTTCCACATCCATGATTTATTCCTTTACCTGTCTGACATGATTTAATCCGGCCACCTTAAGCACCGAGATTACCTCCAGGTTGACGAGGGGACTGCTCGATTAAATGTAACTTATCATTGTAGCGAGAAAATTACCATAGTATATTGACAATTGCAAATCAGGTTGGCAACCAGTGACAGCTCAAGTATAATGCCAATATAGCGACATTAATCAACCCAACCCTGGAGTATTGGCTTTAAGGGGTTAAAGCGCGGTCTAGGTGCTGTTGAATCTTGACAGTGCAATAAAATGTGCAGAATCATTTTTTCTGATCAGGGTTTGAATTAGATAGTTTCCGTCCGGGAACCCACAATTCCCTCCCCCTGGATGGGGGAGGGTCAGGGTGGGGGTGAGAAAATACTACGTAATCTCAAAATGTTGAAATTTACATCCCTCTCCCCCCAACCCCCTCCCCCCCCAGGGGCGGGAGAGCCTCCGATGGATTACTATCTAAACAAACACAGCGGTTAACCACAGGAGCACAGCAGCAATGAAAGGACTGATACTTAGCGGTGGCAAAGGGACCCGCTTGCGGCCCCTGACCTATACGGCGGCTAAACAACTGGTTCCGGTAGCCAATAAACCCATACTGTTTTATGTGATTGAAAATCTAATCCATGCCGGGATTCAGGATCTGGGGATCATCATTTCTCCGGAGACCGGGGCCTTGGTCCAAGAGGCTATCGGCAACGGCGACCGCTGGGGGGTTAATGTTAGTTATATCGTTCAATCCGAACCTGCGGGGTTGGCTCACGCGGTCAGCACGGCCCGAGAATTCTTAGGGGATCAACCCTTTGTGATGTATCTGGGAGATAATCTGATCGGCAGCCGGATCAATGGCTTGATTGAGACCTTTAGTCAGAGTCAGGTAGATGCCCTGATACTTCTCAAAGAGGTCCAAAATCCCTCCCAATTTGGCATTGCCGAAGTAGATGCCCAGGGCTGTCTGGTCCGGCTGGTAGAGAAACCCCAGAATCCTACCTCTAACTTGGCCCTGGTCGGGGTTTATATTTTCTCCCCGGTGATCCATCAGGCCATTGCCGGGTTGACCCCTTCCTGGCGGGGGGAACTGGAAATTACCGATGCCATCCAAAGATTACTGGAGTCAGGCAAGGCGGTGACCAGCTACCGACTCGATGCGTGGTGGCTGGATACCGGAAAGAAGGACGACCTGTTAACCGCCAATACTATTGTTCTGGACGAATGGGTGCGACGAGATCTGCAAGGGGAGATTGATGATCAGAGCCAGATCAGCGGCCGGGTGAGCATCGCCCCCGGATCTCGGATCATCAATTCCACGCTGCGCGGCCCGATCGTGATTGGCGCTAATTGCCTGATTAAGGACAGCTTCATCGGCCCCTTTACCAGCATTGGCGATCACTCCCGGATAGAGAGTTCGGCGATTGAACATTCAGTGATTCTCAATGAAGTGCTGATCCAACAGATTGACCGCTTGGAAGACAGTCTTATCGGTAAAAATGCTCGGCTGGCTCGCCATGAACAACATCGCTGTTTACGGCTGATGATTGGCGATGATTCCGTGGTAGAATTTTAACATTATTATCTGGCCGAGATCTGATAGCTGGCGTTAAACTTACAAGCTTCTGGTAGTAAGAGCGACCCCGGAGGACTAATGGACAAAGTAGAAGATCTTGTTACCCGTCGAGAAGACGAACTCACCCCTCGCCAAAGCTCACCTGATGAAGAAGGTCTGTCGGCTAAAATTCAGATTGCGCGTTTAAAGGCTGAGAACCTTGCCATACGTCAGGAAAACCAGTCTCTGCAGGAAGAATTGGCCGGTTGTCAGGAACAGTGCCGTCAACTGGACCAACAACAAGCCTACGTCCAGCAACTTTTTAACAAATATCAAAAGCTTATTACAGAACTGCGTCATCTCCTGACCTCCTTTTCACCCTCCTCTGCCTCTAACCTGCCTGACTAAATCCAAACTCAGAGTAATGTACAAATTTTTAAACGTGATGTGCGGATAACCAAACAAAGTTAAGGCCGCGGGACGTCTTTAGCCCGCGGTAAGCCTTGATTATTCAAGCTAATCTGGGTTTGGTTTATTTGGTATATGATTTGCATTATTGAATAGCAACTAGTTGAAGAGTAAGACAATGTGCAAAAAGCTGAATAAATTCTATGGTAATAGGATAACCAAAAGGGGTGAGAACATGCCTTACGTAGCTGGCCGCTTCGATTCCCAAGCAGTCCAACTTCAAATTAACAAGGCACGAGAACTGATGGATAATGGCTACCCTCGGGAGGCATTGATCCAGTATCTGCAAGCCCTGGAGTATTCTTTGCACGAGCTGCGAACCAATCTGTGCGTAATTCAAGAAGTCTTGGGCCGGTTACAATATCTCCGTAAGAGTCAAGCCCTGCGTCCCAAGGTAAGCCGCATAGTGGAGAAATTATATTTTGATCGATCCCCCAACCCTCCGTTGAATTAACTTCCAACCACAATCAATCCTTAATGTGGGGGCCAGATTTTTTGGCCCCTCCCTCCTTTGGAACGATCGACTTGCCTCCGTTCTAACTTTGACTTCCTCATACTTTCGGTTAATATGCATGATTAAGCAGTGCAGAACATTGTTGATCAGAATGATAGAAGGGACCGTAGGTTTCAAAAAGTTGACAAAACTCAACCGCGCAGGATAAATTCAAATGTATGTCGGTTCATCTCATCATAGACGGTTACAACCTTATTCGCCAATCTCCGGAGTTGCTGGCTTTTGAGGCCCAGGATCTGCAATCCGGGCGACAGGCCTTGCTTCAGAAACTAGCGGCTTATCGTCAGGTCCGGCCCCATCGCATCACGGTGGTTTTCGATGGCTGGCAATCCGGGGAGTTGACCGAAAATCGGGACCGCTATCAAGGCATCCTGATCATCTATTCCCGCCGGGGTGAACCGGCCGATGAGGTAATTAAACGCTTAGCGGTGCGTGAAGGGATGCGCGCCTTGGTAGTGACCTCGGATCGGGAGATTCTGGATTACGTTGAACAACATGGCTCTACGGCCATATCCGTCCCCGAATTTGAGTCCCGCTTACACCTGGCCGTGGACGGCTACGATGACGTTAACGATGATGAATTGGTGATCAGACATACCCGGAAAAAAGGTCCGGCCCATCGCGCCCCCAAAAAGCAACGGCGGCAGCAGCAGAGGCTTAGGAAAATTTAAGGTTCTTCCAAGAATCCGCTTATCCACCACTCCCCCAGTTTTGCTTTAAGATCTCTACCCATCTAATTCTGGGTGAAGCATGATATCGAGAAGGGCCGTATCCATGGGGGATAGGCCTTCACGGGAGAGCTTGACCAGATGACGTATGGTTGCTTCGGGGGTCGCACCGACGAACCCATCGTCGGCTCTGACCACCGTGCCTGCCAAGGCCAGTAGTGCGTTTCTTACCGCCGCCATTACCGCGCTGCTGACTTTTAAGGCACAACTGGTCTTGGCGCCATCACAGATGACCAGGGCCACGGTGGCGAGATGATTGGTAATGGCCCCACCGATCTGATCGACGGTGCCGCCCTGTAAATAGGTCACGCCGGCCGCCACTCCAGCCCCGCCGGCGACACTGCTGCTGCACAGGGCGCTTAAGCGGCCCACCTGGGCGGTGATATAACAGGCCATCAGATAGCTTAAAGTTACGGCGCGGAGCAGCCGCGGGCGGTCGCCGTCCCCGGTAAAGTTACTCGCCGCGACCAGCGGCAGACTGGCGGCCAATCCCAGGTTGCCGCTCCCGGCCAGGGTCATCGCCGGCAGCATAATCCCAGCCATACGGGCGTCAATGGCCGCGGCGGTCAGGATTCCGGCCTCAACTACTAGGTCTCGGTGGATAAGTCCCTGGTGCACCAGGCGCTCCAGGGCCTGACCCACCCCCAGGCCTGGACCGTGTTCCCGGCCATAGGCGGCCAGCACCTGGTTCATATCAATGCCTTGCTGGATATAATCAAGGTCATCCGGGTCCAGTTCGTCCAGCAGGCCCACCAGCTCCCCCAGCGACCGGCCCATTAGCCAGCGCTCCAGGTCAGCAATGCCCTTATCCGGCTCTGCCACCCGCCGGAGCAGAGGATGGTTTTCTTGCGGCTGGCCATCCAGGGTAAGGGAAACAATATGATCATGCTGGCCGATTATGGTAGCGGCGGCTGTATGGCCCCCGGCGCTAATCACGGTTTGGACATAAAGTCCCACCTGACCCTCTAAGATGGCAGTTGAGACTTTACCTGTGTTTAACAACTGTTGGGCCTGTTCCAGGGCCGCGGCGTCCACTGTACTAAAAACCTGGAGGTTGAGGTTGGGGTCACCGGCTAAGGCTCCGAGTGCGGCGGCCAAAGCGATGCCGCCTTTACCACCTGTGCCCGGAATAATGACCCTCAAGGCGTTTTTATAAAGGTTGGGGTCCAGCGTAACTTCGATGCTATCAAAGTCCTGGCCGGGTAAAAGCGCGGCCGCGGCCGCGGCACAAAGCCCAAGGGCCGCGGGATCAGTGCAGCCCAAACCCGGTTCAGTTTCCAAATGGATCAGGGCCTGGGCTCGATCATGCAACAGGCTTTTGATAGCAAAACTCACGATGGCCTCCTCTAAAAAATTTAGTGCCTTACTGATAGGTTATTCGTGTTCGGATCTTCCCCTCTTGGCTAATCGGAGTGTAGCGTGGAGGCTTGTAAAATTAAAGATCTGGCGCGGCCCACAGTGGTCAGACTAATATTCTGGTCCGAAAATATTGGTTGATGATTAATATTATAACAAACCCTAGGGAGCCATGGTTAAAAGTCTTTTCGAAAAATTAGACCTGAATATCAGCCCTGCTTAAAGCTCAAAATCGCACCCATGGCCCAATTTAGCAAATCTGAGACAGAAAGTCTGTTTATAATGGCGCCAAATCTATCCCCGAGCGGCTAGCAAGAGGGCCAGGTTAGGGTTAGGGTTCAGTGATCAGTAAGCTAAATGAATATCAGGGCTTATCCACCAGACCGGGTTTTGCTAAATATTGCCATTTCATATTATAAGTATTTATTTTAACTGGCAACTTGCAATTGGCAACTTAAGACTTAATTTTAATTAAGGTTGCATCATACCAGCAGATCTGTCAAATTTAAAATAAAGTTAACCAATTTCTAACCAGGCCTCTCCCCGGGACGAGGTTCATGCTGATGGTTAATAATTCTGATCCTCCCAAATCCAAATCGGGTTATCGCCAGTTAGCTCATACGGCGGATTTGGGCTTCCGGCTGTATGGCGAGAGTCTGGCTGATATTTTTGTCAATGCTGCCCACGCCCTATACGGGGTCATGACCGATCGCCGTAGAATCCGGGGCTTAGAGTGCCGGGAGGTAGTGGTCGAGGCCCCCGATTCGGGAGCTCTTCTGGTAGAGTGGCTCAATCAGTTATTATATCTTTTTGATACTACCGGTTTTTTGGGACGAGAAGTAGAGGTTCAGGAGATCACTTCCCAGCGGCTCCAGGCTAGGCTGCGGGGGGAACCTTTAGATGAGGAACGACATCAACTCAACACCGGGATTAAGGCGGCCACCTATCATAACCTGGAGGTCAAGGAGACCGCCGCCGGTTGGCAGGCCACGATTATTCTCGATATTTAAATAATTCGACCTAAGTAGAACGCCCGCTAACAAATTATGGAGTCTAAACCACCCGATATTCAGTTGCGCCGCCTGGATGACTACCGCTGGGAGGTCCCTCAGACCGGTAAGATGCGGACCCGGGGGCTGATTTACGCGACCTGGGACATGTTGCCGGACATACGGACCGACCAGAGCATCCAGCAGGTGGCCAATGTGGCGACCCTGCCGGGTATCGAAGGGGCTTCCCTGGCCATGCCGGATATTCATTGGGGCTATGGTTTCCCGATCGGCGGGGTGGCGGCCTTTAATCTGACCGAGGGCGTGATTTCCCCCGGCGGCGTGGGCTATGATATCAATTGCGGCGTGAGGTTGTTGCGTTCCAATCTGCTGCGCCAGGAGGCCGAACCGATCCTGGAGGATTTAGTCGATGCCTTATTCCGTAATATTCCTTCCGGCCTAGGCTCGCGACGTAAGGATTTAAAGCTGACTACCCCGGCGCTGCGACAGGTTCTGCGCTTGGGCGCGGCCTGGGCCGTGAAAAACGGCTTTGGCACCGCGGACGACCTGTTACATATCGAAGCCGGGGGTCAGATTCCGGGAGCCGATGCCGACCTGGTTTCCGACAAGGCCCTGGACCGGGGGCGGGACCAGTTGGGCACCCTGGGCTCCGGCAACCACTTTGTGGAAGTGGGGTATGTTCAAGAAATCTTTGATGAGGCTATCGCCCGCGCCTTTGGACTGTTTCCCCAGCAAATTACCGTAATCATCCATACCGGTTCCAGGGGACTGGGACATCAGGTCTGCGATGATTATATTAAAATTATGATGAAGGCCGCGGCCAAATATAATATTGAGTTGCCGGATCGACAACTCTGTTGTGCCCCGATTACGTCGCCGGAGGGTGAGCAATACCTGGCGGCGATGGCCGCGGCGGCCAACTTTGCTTTTACTAACCGGCAGTTGATTACACATTGGGTGCGGGAATCCTTTGAACAGGTGTGGCCGGCCGGCCCCCGGGCCCTGGGTCTGGAACTGGTCTATGACGTCGCCCATAATATAGCCAAGATTGAAACCCATACGATTAACCAGGTAACTAAAAAGGTCTGCGTGCATCGTAAAGGCGCTACCCGAGCCTTTGCGCCGCACCACCCCGAGGTTCCGGAGGCCTACCGGGAGGTCGGTCAACCGGTGTTGATTCCCGGCGATATGGGGCGCTATTCTTACGTCCTGGTGGGGACCCCGCAAGCCATGGTCGAGACCTTTGGCAGCACTTGCCATGGGGCCGGTCGCCTGCTAAGCCGCCACCAGGCCTTAAAGGCCGCTAAAGGCCGGTCGATCCTCCAGGAATTGGCCGCCAAAGGCATCGTGGTGCGGGGCGCCAGCCGAGGGACCATTGCCGAAGAAATCCCGGAGGCCTATAAAGATGTGGATAATGTGGTGGAGGTGGTGCAGGGCGCCGGGATCAGTCGCAAAGTGGCTAAGCTCCACCCCCTGGGAGTAATTAAGGGCTAGCGAAATGTCATGTTTTTCCTTGACAATTCTAAGATTTCTAGTTTAATTTATCAGATTAATCTTTTAACTGGTAGGCTCGGATGTTCGACCGCTTATCCGATAAGTTAGCCCAGGTTTTCAAAAAACTTAAGGGGCATGGTAAGCTCACCGAAGTTAATATTCAGGCGGCCTTGCGCGAAGTCCGGCTGGCGCTGTTAGAGGCCGACGTCAATTACAAGGTGGCCAAGGCCTTTATCGATCGGGTGCACGAGCGGGCCGTGGGGCAGGAAGTCATGGCCTCCCTGACTCCGGGTCAGCAAATGATCAAGATTGTCCACGAGGAGCTGATCGGGTTGTTGGGAGGCGAGGCGCCGCGCCTGAATCTGGGCGGCAAGCCGCCGGTAGCCCTGATGCTGGTGGGCCTCCAGGGTTCCGGCAAGACCACCACGGCGGCCAAGCTGGCTCTGAAACTAAAAAAACAGGGCCGTCAGCCTTTTTTGGTCCCGGCCGATATTTACCGACCCGCGGCCGTCGATCAGCTTCAGAAGCTGGGGACCGAGATCGCGGTGGAGACTTATCAAACACCTCCTGGGCAGCAACCGGTAGAGATCGCCGATGCGGCTATGGAACAGGCCTATACCCAGGGCTATGATACCGTGCTGCTGGATACCGCCGGCCGGCTCCATATCGATGCGCCGCTGATGGCTGAGCTCAGGGCCATTAAAGATAAGGTTGCTCCCCAAGAGATCCTGCTGGTGGCAGATGCCATGACCGGTCAGGACGCGGTGCAGGTGGCCCAAAAATTCCACGAGCTGTTAGACCTCACCGGGGTCATCCTGACCAAGATCGAAGGGGATGCCCGCGGCGGGGCGGCTCTATCCATGCGGGCCGTGATCGACCGGCCCATCAAGTTTTTGGGAGTGGGAGAAAAAATCGACGCCCTGGAGGTTTTTCATCCCGATCGCCTGGCCTCCCGCATCCTGGGTATGGGCGATGTTCTGACCCTGATCGAAAAGGCCCAGGAGGCTTTTGATACCGATCAGGCCCAGGAACTGGAGCGCAAGCTCCGCAAAGAGACCTTTACCCTGGATGACTTCCGGGATCAGTTAAAACAGGTCCGTAAAATGGGCAGCCTGGAACAATTAGTCAACATGATTCCGGGGCTGAACCGGGTCAAAGGGCTGAAAGGCATGCAGCCGGACGAAGGGGAACTGGTCAGAATTGAGGCGATTATCAATTCCATGACTCCCCAGGAGCGGGTTCAGCACCAGATCATTGACGGCAGTCGACGACGGCGCATCGCCCAGGGCAGCGGCACCACCGTCCAAGATGTCAATCGCCTGTTGAAAAATTTTGCCATGACCCAGAAGATGATGAAAAAGATGGTCCAGGCCGGGAAAAAGGGCGGCAAACGTCGGGGTATGCCCTTTGGCTTTTGAATACGGTTTTCGGTTTTCTGTAAAAAAAAAGTTCTATGGCAGGGGAAAGTCTAATAATCGTGGGCTGAAAACCGAAGCTTGGAATTTAGGTTTGCCTTAAATTTTGACATTTTTAACCATTTTCAGTCTTGGACTATTAAGATTACCTAAATTTAGGGTTATGATATTATCGCCAGAACAAGGTTAATACAGAAAACAGAAAACAGAAAACTCTTAAAAAGGGAGAAAATATAATTCAATGTCGTTAAAAATCCGTCTGACCCGCCATGGGGCTAAGAAAAAACCGTTTTACCGGATTGTGGTAGCCAATAATGAGGCGCCGCGGGATGGCCGGTTTATTGAGATTATTGGCACCTACGATCCTAACCAGGATCCGGCCCAGGTTATGGTGCAAGCCGAACCGCTGGCCCAATGGCTGGGCCGTGGGGCCCGGCCGACCAAAACTGTGGCCAGTCTCCTGAAAAAACACGGTTTAACTCCGGGGGCGGCCACCGGACCCAATACCTAAGAGTAGAGGAGGCCATAAGTTTGGTTAACCCAGGGTAGCAGTTCTGATGATAAGCCCTGAGATGAACTTAAAAATTAGGTGTGGCATGATCAGCCTGCCAGGGAGGGCTAATCCCCGGTGCCGGGTGTGGTGCGTGACTGACACTGCAACCAGGGCTAACCGGGCCAACCTGTTTTCCAATGTTATCCGCTAACGGAGGTCCGTAAGATGAAAGAGTTGATCAGATACATCGCCCAGTCGCTAGTGGATCATCCCGAACAAGTGGAAGTTACCGAGATTGAAGGAGAGCAGACCTCGGTGATCGAGCTCAAGGTGGCGAAGGAAGATTTAGGAAAGGTCATTGGCAAACAGGGACGGACCGCCCGGGCCATGCGCACCATTCTGAGCGCTGCCTCCACCAAAATCCGCAAACGGGCAGTGTTGGAAATTATCGAATAATTATGTCAGCTTCAGCCCCCAGGATTATCCTGGGGCGAGTAGTCGGTGCCCATGGTATCCGAGGTGAGATTAAGGTATGGGCTGAGGCCGAGGGGGCCGAGACTTTCTTACAGATCGGGGAAGTAGAGTTGGCCGGCCGCGGCTATCAGGTTACCGGGGCCCGGCCGCATAAGCGCTATCTACTCCTCAGTCTGGCCGGAATCTGCACCCGCAACCAGGCCGAGGCCTTGATCGGCCAAGAGGTTCGGGGCGCAGCAGAGTCGTTGCCACCCTTGCCGGAAGGCGAGTATTACTGGGATGAGATTCTAGGGTTGGCCGTTTATCGGACGGATACCGGGGCCTATTTGGGCCGGGTGACCGAAATTATCCCCACTGCGGCCCATGACGTCTACGTGGTCCGGGAGGGTGACCGGGAATATCTGATTCCGGCCAGAGTCGAGGTGATTCAAGAGATCTCTCTGGAACAGGGCTGGATGAAGATCGACCCGAATGTTGGGGTGCTGGAAACGCGTGCAGTTTGACATCCTGACCTTGTTCCCCGAGTTTTTTGATTCGCCCCTGAGTCAGAGTATGTTGAAGCGGGCCCAGCACCATGGAGTAGTACGGTTCCGGGTCATTAATTTGCGCGATTTTGCTCTGGATCGCCACCAGGTCACCGATGATCGGCCTTTTGGCGGCGGGCCGGGCATGGTGCTGAAAATTGAGCCCCTGGCCCGGGCAATCACCTGGGTCCGAGATCAAGATGCCGGGGTCTGGGTCATTCTCCTCAGTCCCCAGGGTAGGTTGTTTACCCAACCAGGGGCGGCGAGGCTGGCCCGCCAGCGGCATGTGCTGCTGGTCTGTGGCCACTATGAAGGGGTGGACGACCGGGTCCGCTATTATATTGATGAAGAAATTTCTATTGGGGACTATATCCTAACCGGGGGCGAGATCCCGGCCGTGGTGGTCATCGATGCGGTGACCAGATTACTGCCCGGTAGTTTGGGGGACGCCCAATCCGCCGACGAGGAGTCTTTTCAAGACAGCCTGCTGGAATATCCCCATTATACCCGGCCCCAACTCTTCAACGGGCATGCGGTGCCTGAGATCCTGCTTTCCGGAAACCACCAGCGCATTGCCCGCTGGCGCCGACAGCAGGCCCTGCGGCGCACCTGGCAACGCCGGCCGGATTTACTGGACCGCGCGTCCCTGACCACGGAAGATCAGGACTTCGTGGCCGATTTGGCCAGAGAGTCGCAAACCGGGTCAGAACCTAAAGATGAATGAGGAAAACATGGAACGGATTGATCTCCTGGAAAAGGAGCAGATGCGGCTGGACTTGCCCGATTTTCGCCCCGGCGATACCGTCGAGGTGCATGTCCGGATCGTCGAGGGCGATAAAGAACGCATCCAGATCTTTAAAGGCATGGTCCTGCGCAAGCGCGGCAGCAATACCGGGGCCAGTTTCACGGTCCGCAAAATTTCTTATGGCGTGGGAGTAGAGCGCACCTTTCCGCTGCATTCACCCAGTATTGACAGTATCAAAGTGTTAAGTCGAGGCCGGGTGCGGCGCGGCCGGCTCTATTACTTCCGGGATCGTTATGGTAAGGCCGCCCGGGTCAAGGAGAAGCGAGTCGGTTAAGCGTGGAGCGGCACCCGGAGGCAGGACAGCGGCCTTTACCTGATCAGACCGTTGATGATCCCGAAGTCTGGTGGCGGGCTCAGGGTTTGGTACGGCTGGTCGGGGTAGATGAGGCCGGGCGTGGACCCCTGGCCGGGCCGGTGGTCGCGGCCGCGGTCATGCTGCCCCCCCAGGTCGAGCTTGAGGGGTTGACCGATTCCAAGCGTTTGAGTCCAGGACGGCGGGAATTTTTCGATCACCAGATCCGCCGACAGGCTCTAGCCTACGCCATCCAAGCCATTGCCGTGTCCGAGATTGACCGCCAGGGGATCATGGCCGCCTCCTTGCAGGCCATGGCTCAAGCGGTGCAGGCTCTGCCCGGCGAGCCGGAAATGGTGCTGGTTGACGGTCCTTGGCGCTTGCCCTTAGACTATCCCCAACAACCGGTGGTCCGGGGTGATGCCCGGTGTTTATCGATTGCCGCGGCTTCGGTGTTGGCCAAGGTCTATCGGGATCGCCAAATGATCGTCTATCACCGCAGTTACCCCCAATATAATTTTGCTCGCCATAAAGGCTATGGGACTGCCGAACATCGGGAGGCCATCCGCCGCTGGGGGCCATGTGCCTTACACCGGCGGACTTTTCGCGGGGTGCGGGAATGGTTGGGAGAGGCTGATGACCTTTAGCCGCCGCCTCTTGGGCCGGGCCGGGGAAGACCTGGCCACGGCTACCTTAAAACGGCAAGGCTATAAAATCCTGGAACGCAATTATACCACTCCCTTGGGAGAGATCGACCTCATTGCCCAGCATCAGGGGACCCTGGTGTTTGTAGAGATTAAAACCCGGCAGAGTCAAACTTTCGGCACTGCCCAGGAAGCCGTCAATAGCCGCAAACAGGCCCGGCTGTATCGTTTGGCAGAGTATTACCTGAAACAACGGCGTCTGAGCTCCCGGCCCATGCGCTTCGATGTGGTGGCGATTTCAGTCCAGGGACCAGACATCAAAGTAGAGATTATCCCCCACGCCTTTGGGGGATAGACATGCGACGCCCGCCGGATAAGCCAGAAAAAATCAACGGGCCGGAAACCGGGGAACTGGAGCCCCAGAGCTGTCTCTATGTGGTGGCGACGCCGATCGGCAATCTCGAAGATATCACCCTGCGGGCCTTAAGAATTTTAAAATCAGTGGACCTGATCGCGGCCGAAGATACCCGCCAGACCCGAAAACTTTTGACCCATTACCAGATTAATACGTCACTGATCAGTTACCACGCCCATAACCAGGAAACTCGGGGTCAGGAATTACTGGAACGCCTGCAGGCCGGGGAAAATATCGCCCTGGTCAGCGATGCCGGGACGCCCGGCTTTTCAGATCCGGGGGCTGATTTGGTAGCCCAGGTCTGGGACGCGGGTCTGCAGGTGCTTGCCATTCCGGGGCCGGCGGCCGGGATCGCGGCCCTGTCAATCTCAGGCTTTAAAGGAGATGTCAGTTTCATCGGCTTTTTGCCCCGTAAAGGCGGTAGGCGGCGGGAATTATTGGCAGGTCTGGCCCGTGAAGCCAGAATCCTGCTACTCTACGAATCGCCGCGGCGACTGGTGGGTACGCTTACTGAACTCCAGGAAATTATGGGCGACCGGCAAATCTTGGTAGCCCGAGAGTTGACCAAATATTACGAGCAATGCTGGCGTGGCGCTATCTCGGAGGTCTTGGCCCAGATCGGCGAGCAGGAAATTAAAGGCGAATGCACCCTGGTGCTCTCACGGCCGACTGGGGTCGGTCCCCAGATCAAAGATCTGGCGGCTTATCTGCTGGCCGCGGCTCAGGAATCTCAAGATACCGGGCGCACCCTGAGTACCCGCGTAGCCCAGGAATTGGGCCTGCCTCGCCGTCTGGTTTATCAGACCTACCTGGATTTAAAGGCCCAGAAGCGTTTGGCCTGATCGGCACCGCTAAAGTCACTGATGCAAGCCTTTCGGGGTAATTGCTATGTGCTAGGATTATATCCCATTATTACCTTACAATAATACAGTTCTTCAATTCCCTCCCCCTGGAGGGGGGAGGGTCAGGGTGGGGGTGGCATATTTAGGGGTGATTACAGCTAATGAACCAAATCCCCCCCCAACCCCCTCCCGCTGAGGGGAGAGAGATTCTATCTGATTTTATCTGACTGGTATTTCTGGAATAAAACACTGGCGGCGATTAGGAAAAAATATTTTTGATGATGTCCAACATGACCGATCTAGATGGTAATAATGCCGATTACCAGGCGAAATTATTGGTCTGTAATCGATTGGGCTTACATGCCCGGGCCGCGGCTCGGATCGCGGCCCTGGCCCAAGAGCATCAGGCCAAGATTATTTTAGAGAAAAATGGGCTTCAGGCCGATGCCAAGAGTATTTTAGAGATTCTCAGCCTGGGCTGCGGCCCCGGGACCGTGGTGCAGGTCCGGGTCCAAGGGCCGGAGGCCAGTGAAGCCCTACAGGCCTTGCAAGAATTATTTCGATTGCGGTTTGGAGAGTCTTGATGGCCTCAGAAACCTGGCCGCAAAATAAGGTATTAAAGGGGATTGCCGCGTCTCCGGGCATTATTATTGCTCCGGCCCACGTTTTGGCCGACCGCAGCCGGGTTCAGGTATTTTATCGATATTTAGGGTCGCGCCAGCAGGTCGCCGGGGAACAGGAAAGGTTCCGGGAGGCCATTATCCGCACCCAGCAGGAATTGAGCCGCAGCAAGGAGGCGATTCCCGAGGATTTTCGGGAACATGCTTATATCGTCGATACCCATATGTTGATTCTCCAGGATCGCCTGCTGTTGGATGAGACCCTCCGGCTCATTCAGGAGGAAAAGATCAATGCCGAATGGGCCTTGAAACAGGCGGTTAAAAAGGCCCAGGAACTCTTCGACCAGATCGCCGATCCTTATATCCGCAGCCGGGTGCAGGACATTGAAGATGTCAGCGAAAGGATTATGCGTCATCTGACCGGCACCAGTCCTTCCAGTTTTACCAATTTCAAGGAACCGGTGATCATCGTCGCCCGGAACCTGTCGCCGGTTGATACTACTCAGATGTCTTTGAAGCGGGTACAGGGCTTTATTACCGAAATGGGGGGCAAAACCTCCCATATCGCCATCATGGCCCAATCCCTGCGCATCCCGGCCGTGGTGGGGCTGGAAAACGCGGTCCGGGAGATTGATACCGGCTATACGCTGGTTCTGGATGGCCTGACCGGCAAGGTTATCATCAATCCCGATGCCGAAACGATGTCGCTCTATCTGGCCCGCAAAAAGCAATTTGAGAACTTTAAGGCGGAAATCAACCGCTCCAGCTTTATGCCGGCGGTGACGCTCGATGATTACCCGACCCGGATTTTGGCCAACATCGAGTTTCAGGATGAATTAGATCTGGTCCTGGACTACGGCGCCGACGGCATCGGCCTGTACCGCACGGAATTTCTTTACCTCCGGCAACACTACCTGCCCACCGAGGAGGAGTTATTCGAAGACTATAAGACCGTGGCCCACATCATGAAACCTAAGCCGGTGACCATCCGCACCCTGGACATTGGTGGCGACAAGTTTGCTTCCTACTCCCAATATGTCCAGGAGATGAACCCGGCCCTGGGTTTGCGGGCCATCCGCTTCAGTCTGAAAGAACAGCAGATTTTCCGGTCGCAGTTGCGGGCCATTCTGCGGGCCTCGGCCTTTGGCACGGTCCGGATCATGTTTCCCTTAATCTCTGGGGTTCAGGAGGTGCTGGCGGCGCGTCAGATGTTGGAAGAAATCAAGGCCGAACTCCAGCAAGAAGGCCTGAATTTTGACTCCCAGATCCCGGTCGGAGTCATGATCGAGGTCCCGGCCGCAGTAATGCTGGCCGATCTTCTGGCCCAGGAAGCCGATTTTTTCAGTATCGGCACCAATGACCTGATCCAGTACGCCCTGGCCATTGATCGCGGCAACAAATATGTCGCGGAAATGTATCAACCGCTGCATCCCGCGGTCTTACGGATGATCAAGCAGGTGGTCGACGCAGCCCACGCCGCGGGCATCCCGGTGGCAATGTGCGGCGAAATGGCCGGGGACCCGATCTATACTCCGATTCTGTTGGGTCTGGGGGTAGATGAATTATCCATGAACGTCCCCTCGATCCCGGTGGTGAAGAGGATCGTACGGATAGCCACTCTGGCGGAAGCCAAAGAATTTGCCCACCAGGCCTTACAATTGGGGTCGATTGACGCGGTCACCTCCTATGTGACCAACTTTATGGCCCGCCGGTTTCCCGAAGTCTTCATGTTTGGCCGGGAATTAGTTAATAGCAATTATTAAAAAAAATTATAAGGGTCGGATACCGTAGGGGCGGCCCGCCGGGTCGCCCCTACAGGGAAAATTGCAGTTTCCCAATCCAGAGCTTATAATTATTTGTGGCCTTTTTAAGGATAAAAAACAGATTTTGGTAGGGGCGCAATTCATTGCGCCTTTAGGGCTATTTACCACATCTGAAAAAATTTGTGAGGATACCCGGTAACTTCCCGATCTGATCATGCCCAAAGACGTTATTAAACTGATCGCTCAAAATCGCAAGGCCTATTTCGATTATTACATCGATGACCTGTACGAAGCTGGATTAGTGCTGACCGGCTCCGAGGTCAAATCTCTGAGGTTGGGCAAGGCCAACATCGGCGATGCCTATGCCCGCATCCGCAAGGGCGAGGTCTATCTCTATAACGCCCATATCAGCCCCTATCCCTTCGCGCCTCCCGAGGCCTATGATCCCACCCGACCCCGCAAGCTATTGTTGCACCGCCGCGAAATCAAACGGCTGATCGGCAAAACCGAAGAACGGGGTTATACCCTGATCCCTTTAAAGATCTATTTCCGCGATCAATATGTCAAAGTGGAGATCGGCCTGGCCCGCGGCAAAAAGAAATACGACAAACGTGAGACCATCCGCCGCCGCGATGAGGAACGGGAATTACAGCGGATCAGGAAAAAAGGCGGTTAACTAGAGCTGGCGAGAAATGACGCTATGTATATAAACCGTGAGGACCTGAATGGAGATATCAATGAAGATCAGGTAGCCGTGGGGAGGACAAACGAAAGATTGAAATGATGCAGATAACATAGTAATAGTCGAAAACGAAGATTGATTGTTGGTTTTCGCTTGTGCCATATTGAGGCTTAAGAATCGCATTTAAGGAGGGGTAATATGGGTCCAGTTACCATTCAGGGGTCAGAAAAGCCGGTAGCCAAAATTTTCAGTGATGACTTTGTATTTAATGTCCCCAACTACCAACGACCCTATGCGTGGACCACTGAAGAATCGGGCGAATTATTGGATGATTTACTTGTAAGCTTAGATAACGGGAAGAGTCCCGTTGAAAACTTAAACCCCTATTTTTTAGGAAGTATCGTCTTGATAAAAGGTGAAAAACCAGATTCACAAATAGTTGATGGACAACAACGTTTAGTTACTTTAACGATCCTATTGTCTGTAATCAGATCTCTTTTAGGGCAGGATAAGGCAGAGGGCATCTCTGTAATGATTTACGAAAAGGGAAACCCTATTCTTTTTACTCCTGACCGTTACCGTCTAACAATAAGAAAAAGGGACGAGAATTTTTTTCAAGAATATATTCAGGTCGAGGGAGGAATTGAAAAACTAAAGTCTTTAAATGGAGAACTACCAGAAAGCTGCAAAAATATCCGTAATAACGCTTTAAATTTTGTTTCAAAATTAGAAAATTTGAGTGAAACAGAGTTAATCTATTTAGCAAGCTTTATTGCATTACGCTGCTTCGTGGTGGTTGTTTCAACTCCTGATCTAAATTCTGCTTATAGAATTTTTTCCGTACTGAACGATAGAGGGCTTGATTTATCTCTTACAGATATTCTTAAGGCTGAAGTCATTGGCGAAGTTGGAGCAAAAGAAGAGGAAGAATATACGAAAAAGTGGGAGGATATCGAAGATAATTTGGGGAGAGATGCTTTTGAGGATTTGTTTGCTCATATAAGAATGATTAAAGCTAAAAATAAACTTCGCTCTACGGTTCTTCAAGAGTTTAGGAGTTATCTAAATCCAACAAACAATCCAAAAGAATTTATTGATAATACTTTATTACCAATGGGAGAAATTTTTGACCAGATTCAAAATACTAGCTATGAAGGTGTTACAAAGACAGATGAAATAAATGGATTCCTTAAGTACCTAAAGAGAATTGACAATTTTGATTGGCAGCCATCATCAATCCTTTATATGACTTATTTTAGAAACAAGCCTGAGCAACTACTAAGGTTTTTAACAAAATTAGAGCGTCTAGCAGTAGGAATGATGATTCTTAGAGCCGATATTAATTATCGCATTGAACGTTATGGACGAGTTCTTGCCGCAATAGAAAGCAATGCTGACCTTCTATCGGCTGAATCTCCAATACAGCTTTCAGATGAAGAACGGAAGCGAATAATCACCACACTCGATGGAGATATATATACAGTTGTAAAAATCAGACTTCCGATCCTCCTTCGCCTTGATGAAGCTCTTTCTGGTGGCGAAGCCACTTACAATTACCCAATACTTACCGTTGAGCATGTGCTCCCTCAGTGTCCACCAGCAGATAGCAAGTGGTTGGAATGGTGGCCGAATGAAGACGAAAGAAATAGTTCTGTACACCGGTTGGGAAATCTTGCTCTTCTTTCACGAAGGAAAAATAGCAAGGCCAGCAATTTTGAATTTGAAAGAAAAAAGAAGGAATATTTTCAAAGAGGTGGGGTAAGTCCGTTTACTTTAACTACACAAGTTCTCCAGGAACCAGAGTGGACTCCTGCCACTGTAGCAAAACGTCAAAATAATCTACTTGAAACTTTAAAGAAAGTCTGGGATTTGTGAAATGAACCATATCTTCCGATTTATGGAGTCTTCTATTCAATCAAATCAGCCTTCTGAATCGGTAAGTTTTTCTAAATCCTGCTGATCGTATAATACCTGCACCAGATATAACCCCTGGGCCGGGGCGGTAGGTCCGGCCTGACACCGATCCCGGCTGACAAGAATTTGGGCTATATCCTCCGGCCGCCGCTTACCGCGTCCGATGTCCACCAGGGTTCCCACCAGCGACCGCACCATGCCCCGCAAGAAACCGTTAGCGGTTATCCGAAATCTATACCATCCCTCGCCAGCTAAGTCCCAGCTCGCCGCCCAGACGCGGCGCACCGGATTCTTGATGCTGCTGCCACTAGACTGGAACGCGGAAAAGTCATGTTCTCCGATAAGTGCGGCGCTGGCTTGCTTAATGGCTGTCTCATCCAAGAACATCGGCAGCCACCAGCAATAGGCCCGGTGCAAGGCCGACCGGACCGGACGGTTCAGCAGGCGGTATTCATAGGTCTTGCCGAGCGCCGCATAACGGGCGTCAAATTCCGGGGCCACTTCCTGGGCCGCCAGGATGGCGATATCGGCCGGGAGCAGTCGGTTAAGCCCCGCATTAAAGGCGCTTAAGGGCAAATCGGTGGCGGTCTTAAAGTTGGCTACCTGCCCCAGGGCATGGACTCCGGCATCAGTGCGGCCGGAACCGATGACCCGAATATGTTCTTTGGTCAGACGGGACAGACAGGTTTCTAAGACTTCCTGGATGGTCAGGGCATTATGCTGCCGCTGCCAGCCGTGATAAGCACTGCCATCATATTCGATTAATAGTTTAATATTTCGGTGTGACAACATGGCAGGCACGGAAAATCCGGCGAAGATAATAGGGTAGGGGGGATTATATAAATTTTGCTATCACATAACAAACTAATAATACTAACCAATTATTTAAATTAATTTTTCTAACAGAAAACCGAAAACCGAAAACAGTATTTTTAAGGCACTAACGGGACGACTTCCAATCCCAGGGTTTCCGGCCAACCCTGCATCAGGTTCATATTGTGGATGGCCTGACCTGAGGCCCCGCGGGTCAGGTTATCAATAGCCGACACCGCGATTATTCTACCGGTCCGGGGGTCAACCCGAAAACCCAGATCACAGAAATTGGTGCCTTTAACAAAGGCGGTGTTGGGCAAGCCGCCGGGACTACAAATTCGGATAAAGGGATGGCCCTGATAAAAGTCGCGATAGATCTGATAGAGTTCGGAGTCGGTTACCGGGCGGCGCCAGTGGGCATACAGGGTAGCCAGAATCCCCCGACTCATCGGCACCAGATGCGGCGTGAAGGTGACCTGTACCGGGAAACCCGCCACCCGGCTTAATTCCTGTTCGATTTCGGGGGTATGCCGATGTTCGGCGACTTTGTAGGCCCGGAAACCCTCGTTAACCTCGCAGAACAGGCTGGCCAGGGCGACCCCGCGGCCGGCACCGCTGACCCCGGATTTGCAATCCGCGATGATAGTTTCCGGGTCAACAAGATCAGCTTTAAGCAAAGGGGCCAGGCCCAGAATGACGCTGATCGGATAACAGCCGGGATTTCCGACTAAGCGGGCGCCGCATATCTTCGCCCGGTAAAGTTCGGGCAGGCCATAGACCGCGTCGCGCAGCAGCTCTGGCGCACTATGCGGTTGATACCATTGCTCATAAACACCCTGGTCCTGAAAGCGGAAATCCGCGCTTAGATCCACCACTTGGCAGCCCGCCTGGATAAAGGCGGGGATTACGCCCATGGCGGCTTTGTGGGGCAGGGCGGTGAAGATAAAATCGGCCTGGGCCGCGATGCTCTCCGGGTCGGGGGCGGTAAAATCGATCTCGACGATTTGGGCCAGGGCCGGAAAGACACTAGTCAAGGGCTTCCCGGCGTATTCCCGGGAAGTAACGGCCACGATTTCCACCTGGGGGTGGCGGGCCAGCAACCGGAGCAGTTCCAGACCAGTATATCCTGAGGCCCCGACCACCGCAACCTTGAGCATGGCAAGTTAACCTGTAATTGATTAACGCTTGGAATATTGGTAGCGAGCCCGGGCCCCGCGCTGGCCATATTTTTTGCGCTCTTTGATACGGGCATCGCGGGTCAGGAACCCGGCTTTCTTTAGGATGGGTCGGTAATCAGGGTTGAGTTCGATCAACGCCCGGCTGATCCCGTGTTTGATCGCCCCGGCCTGACCGGAAATCCCGCCCCCCCGCACGTTTACCACGATATCGAGATCACTCCCGGTATCGACCAGCTCCAAGGGCTGATGAATGATCATGCGCAAGGTTTCGCGGGGGAAATAGTCGGTCAGTTCCCGTTGGTTTACGGTGATCCGCCCGGTTCCCGGACGTAAATAAACCCGGGCAATCGAATTTTTTCGTTTGCCTAGGGCGTGGACATTGGCAGTGCTGGTCATATCTCTTCTCTTGAGCTATTTTGCTAAAGTTAAAACCTCGGGCTGCTGAGACTGATGGGGATGTTGGTCGCCCGCATAGATCTTTAGTTTTTTTAACAAGCGGCGCCCCAGGCTATTTTTGGGCAGCATGCCCCGCACCGCGCTGCGGAGGACCTCGTCCGGCTTTTTATCAAGCAACTTGCGGGCGGTAATCGATTTGATGCTGCCGATATAGCCGGTGTGCCGATAATAAACCTTATTATCCAGTTTTTTGCCGGTCAGCCGGAGCTGTTCGGCATTGACTACCACCACAAAGTCCCCGACATCGGCGTGGGGGGTATAAACCGGCTTGGTTTTGCCGCGCAGAATCATGGCAATCTGGCTGGACAGACGGCCCAACACCTGTCCCTGGCCATCTACCAGATACCATTTTTTCTGCACCTCGGCTTCACGTCCAACATAAGTCTTCATATCGGAACACTCCAGATCTAATCAAAAAATAATTAATATACTTAATTTCTTGGATTGTCAAGTCATGGGACCCTTTTTTTGTGAGGCGTCGTCCCAACCTCCTCCTTTTGATTTATCTTGGCATTGATTCTAGGCTTTTGGTATATTTTATGCATTGTCGTGAAGGATAAAATACTTTTAACCATACTATACTATCACCATCATATTCGGGGCCAATGGTTTGGGATTATTGACGGGCCACCCCAACTAGCCGATTGATTTCCAGGATCACAGGATGACCATAAAATCGAGGTTAAGATCTTATGTATAATGATTATTTTGGTTTTTCCAACTCTCCTTTTGAGAATAATTTAGATCAACGCTTCCTGTTTCTCTCTGAAGATCACCAGGAAGTATTAGCGGCCCTGTTATATTTTGTCAAGGAGAGAAAAGGATTAGCAATTGTGTGCGGCGACGTGGGGACGGGGAAAACCATGCTCGTTAACAGTTTCCTGAATCGGTTGCCGGACTCGGTGCAGTCGATTCTGATCTCCAACCCTATGGCCAGCTATCTTGATCTGCTGCATTTTATCGCGGCCGCGATTGGCATCGTCGATAAAAAGGAAAATGTCCTGGAACTCCTGGATCAGATCAAAGAGGTCTTAATTGCCGATCGCCAGCAAGGCAAAGACTATATCTTGATCGTTGACGAAGCCCATCTATTTCCAGATGCCAGTTTAGAGGAAGTCCGGCTGCTCTCCAATATTGAAGTCCCGGAAAGCAAGCTGTTGCAAATTTTGCTGGTGGGGCAGTATGAACTGAGCCATAATCTGAACCGTCCTCAGATGCGCCAACTGCGGCAGCGCATCAATATCAGCCGGTTTTTATCTCCTTTAAATCAGACCGAGACTATTGCCTACATAGATCATCGCTTGCAGCAGGTGGGGTCTAGTTTTCCGGCCATTTTTGAACCTAAGTGCGAGAAATTACTTTATCAACTGACCGATGGGGTTCCGCGCCGGATCAACCAACTCTGCGATAATGCCTTATTGAGTTGTATGGCGGACGGTCTGAGGAGAGTCAATCGCCAGGTTCTGAAAAAAGCCCATGAGGCTCTGCTCACCGACGTCATTTTTACCCCCAAAGCTTCAGTCAAGCCCTGGAAAAATATGGCGTTATGGATTCCCTTAACCGCCTCTGCGGCTTTTCTAATTATCGGGCTGTTCCTGGGCCAGACCGGTTGGTGGGGTCAGTATTTCCGACCAGATCCAGGGCAGACTAGACTTGAAAGTAAAATACCCTCGGTTTCAGCGCCCTTACCCGCGACTTCCAAACCAGCCAAGCCAGATAACGTCTTATCCGTACCCGGAAAAAAAGTTGAACAGTCTGCGGATAAGCCGGCCTACGAACCTCAGTCAAAGGGGGCTGAGGTCCAAGTCAGCAAGGATGAGAATGAGGGTCAATCAACTATCGCAAGCGCTGCGCCTGGTCCGACGGGCAGCCTTGCGAGGGCAGAGCTGTCCCGCCCAGAATTTTCTTCACGGCCTGGTAGCGCGGCAACAGATAGCTCTAGTTCACCACCGACCGTCAGTCAGGACACTTCGAAAGCTGCCCCGGAAACCATTTCGGCGGGGGATACTGGGGTTAAATCAACCGTGTCGGACTCCACAACCGTCAACTTTCCCGAACCCATCAAAGTCAGAGCCAATGATAACCTGACTAAGATTGCCTCCACCCATTACCCCGACGATGTTGACCTGGGGCTGGAAGCCATCCTGCTGGCCAACCCCGAGACTACTAATGAAGATTTAATCTATCCGGGCCAGAAATTGAATCTACCCTTAATAAATCCAGCCGATCAGACGATAATCTTACGAGAGCATCTGTTTTATGGGGCTTATGGACGTTACTTCTCTATGTCGAGCTTACAGAAGACGCTCTCTTGGCTGAGTCAGCAGGGGGTCCGTTATCTGGTGGTGAATACCAAAACTTACCAGGGCGGGATAACCCATCGAGTATTGATCGGCGGTTATGAGAACCGCCAGGATCTGGATAAAGCCCTCCAACGCCTGAAGGCCAGATCAGGATGACTAAACCATGAAAAAAACAAAACAAAAGCCGATTTTTTCCAGGGTCCAGGACCTAATGGGAGAATCTACTCCATCTCCGGTTCCAGCCGCGCCCGTGCCAGAACGAATCTCTGCACCCGGTGTCGCGCCCGTTGTTCCTCCAGCCGGGGCCACGAAGGCCGGTGCCGCGCTACGGTCCGGACCGCGGCCTGATGAGGTTCCAATCTTTAAACCCGAGGCTCAGAATTTTGGGCCGGTGGCGGGGCCAGCTCCGGCTCTGAGCAGGGCGCAACAGGTTGTTTCACCTCTACCTCCGCCTCCCTTAGAACCAGCCCCTGGTGATGTTTCACTTTCTGAACCCGAGGTTCAAGTTTTAAACGAAGAGGTGGGCGAGGTCCCAGCCCTGGGACCCTCCGCCATTCAGATTCCGGCCGGATTAGAGACTCTGACCAATTCCCTGAACATGACCTTTGTCCGCATCCCGGCCGGTAGTTTTCTGATGGGCAGTCCAGAAACTGAAACCGGACGCAGTAGCGATGAGACTCAGCATGAAGTGACTATCTCCCAGGACCTTTATTTTCAGGTCACCCCAGTGACCCAGGGCCAATGGCAGGCCCTGATGGGCCACATACCTTCCCGCATGTTGAAAACTGGCGCCGACCTACCGGTGGAAGGGGTAAACTGGAATGACTGCCAGGAGTTTATCAGAAAATTGCTGGCCCTCCAGGAAGGCATTTACCGGCTGCCCACCGAAGCTGAATGGGAGTACGCCTGCCGGGCCGGAAGCCCCACGGCCCTGGCCAACGGGGATTTAATCACCCTATTTTGTGAACTTGACCCGGCCCTGGATGAGATCGGTTGGTACTGTGGCAATTCCAACCGTTCCCTACAACCTGTGGCTCAAAAACGCCCCAATGCTTGGGGCCTATACGACATGCATGGCAATGTGGCCGAGTGGTGCCAGGACTGGTATAGTTCCTACCCGGAAACCGCTCAGACCGATCCTGCCGGCCCGCTTTCCGGTCCCGGACGGGTAGTGCGGGGCGGTTCATGGTTCAGCAGCGCCAAAAAATGCCGCTGTGCGGCCCGTTTTTATGCGCCACCCCATTCCCGCAATCGCTTCCCGATCTCGGGATTTCGACTGGTGCGAGTGGTCTGACCGGAAGAGGGAAGAGTTGGGCTTTTACCAACCCCTGGAATAATGCTGGCCAGGCTGGTATTTCCAACCTGGCCAGGCTCTTCTCCTGACCGCCCGCCTCCAAGTTTTCTGTAATATCCGGCGAACATTGACCATAAAAAAAGCAAGTTATAGGTGCTTGCCTATAGCTTGCTCAAATTATTGCTAACCCCTGGTCGGGACGAGAGGATTTGAACCTCCGACCCCCTGAACCCCATTCAGGATAAGGCGGTTGTGCAATTGTGCGAAATTACTAACCCTTTGAAATCACAAGGGGGGACTGGTTAACTCATTTGACGTATTTGACACCGTAAAATATATTTTGGTCACTTTTTGGTCACTCGTTTTCGGCCCTCTAACCCCGGCTGAGCACCAGGATTAGGGGGTCATTTTTTTGAAACAAAACCCCCTTGACAAAAATATTGTAATATGCTATGAGCAACATAATGCTTACTAAATTTAATCAAAAAGACGTCAACCGAATCTTTTCCCATATTCCAAAACGGACCATCCTTTTTTGGGTTGAAAACGGTTTAGTGGGGACTGTGGGAGAACATACAGACCGGCGGGGGCGCAATCGGGTATATTCCCTGGAAAATCTTTACACCCTGGCCACAATGGAGAAATTATTAAAGCTTGGAATATCTGCGTTGTGGTTGAAAAGTATAGCACCCCAAGTTGAAAGAATCTGGACCGCGCCCGTTTTCAAAAGAGGGGTAGTCTTAAGAATTGAACCCGGGGAAACCAGAGGCCATTTTATCTCTTTGCGTTTTGAGGAAAATGACAGGCTACCCCAGGCCAAAGGTGAGTTGGCTATTGATATTTATCTTAATCGAATCGCCAAAGGTGTCGATGACCTAATTAGCCGAAAACCTTAATTTTTTTTTGGTTTATTAATACGCAATACGTTGCACATTTCACGAGGGATTAAATGAACACCGAGCTAAAGGCTAAAATTATTCAAAAATTTGGCCGTCAATTCGTTTTCGGCCGGGCTTGTGGAATCCGGGAAGATCGAATTAGCCGATTCATATATGGCCGAGCTACCCCGACCCCGGAAGAAAAAGCGATCATCGCCAAAATGTTACAGGTTCAAGAATCAGAAATTTTTCCAGAGGCCAGCTAATGTTCACCCCGGCCAATATTCCCCAAGAGCTTACGGGTAGAAGCAATGCGGCCCAAAAAAAACCCCCGGGCGGCTGACCCGGGGGCTAAACTAAAAACTATCTGAAATGTTAATCAGATGATACCATCCTCTAAATCGTTTGTCAAGCAAAAAATATCCTACCATCCCCAGGACTTAGTCCACCTTGTCTTGCTTCAGCTCCTTATCGACTACCACAACTTTGACAGGGGGTTATCCCTGGCCCTGGACAGGTTGTTGCTAAGACTCGAGGCCTTGCGATGATTGGCCCGTTAATCCCTATCATTAAGAACTCTAAAAAGCCATATTTGGGCGAATGGACAACATTGTCTGAGAGCCAATTATCAGAGGCAATGGGCAAGAACAACGGCGGCAATGTAGGGCTAAGACTTGACCGTTATGTCACCCTGGACCCTGACGCACTCTGCTATGAATCCCTGGTTAACAGTTGGGAGAAAACTGGCAAGCTACCCCCTACTGTGGCCTGGAAAACGGCAAGAGGCTACACTAAACGCCTTTACCTCAGACCCGATCCCTGGCCCTTTGATAGCGGCCAAATTATAGTTAAGCAGGCTACCGGGAAAAAAGACGAAAAAGGGCGAGATATATTTGACGAAATGGAACTCAGGTCCGGAAGCGGACACCAAGATGTTATCCCGCCATCGGAAATCGACGGCGTGGCCTACAGGTGGCTTAAAGATCAAGACCCGGAAGCGATTGAACCAGCACCTTTGCCGGAATTTGTTATTAAGTTTTTTCAAGAGAACCAGGCCCGCGGGGAATCCACCAGGCCGAAGGGAGAGCGCCAGGAGGCCGGGACTGCTACCTTAACCTTTAATGAACCTGGCCGGGACGTATCGCTTTACACCATAGCCCTGGCCCTGCGCAAGTCTGGTATGCCGCGGCCCGACGTGGAGATGGTTGTCTGCCAGTTGGCCGCGTCGTGCAACCCACCATTTAGCGAAAAGACCGCCCTGGCTAAGGTTCAATCGGCTTTCAATCAGACCCCACGGGAGCGGGGGTTGTCATCGGATATTCGAGAGTGGATAGAAGGGATTGAGGGCCAGTTTGCGATTAGCGACCTGGACCGGGAACTAAATATCAAACAATCTGAAACTGATAACAGGCGAAAAATTGTTCAAAGACTTGCAGAAGCGGGAATCATCGCCAGAATACCAAACCGGCCAGGAATTTATACAAAAGTTGACTCTGCATGTGATGACCTGGACCCCTTCTCTACTGAAAAACAGTCGGAGTATAAGCTAATTTGGCCTTTTAGATTACATGAGCTTTGTTATCTCTATCCTAAATCAATCGCTATCGTGGCCGGCGCGAAAGACGCGGGTAAGACCGCCTTTCTACTAAATCTAGCCCTCGCCAATAGCCAACACGGGGTTTTCTTTTTCAATTCAGAAATGAGCGCCGCGGAACTGAGGGACCGCCTGGATAAATTCGAGTATCCGCCTGAGGCATGGCAACATGTCAATTGGAAAGGCAATTTTGCACCTGAGGCCGTGGAAAACATTGTTGTTCCGGATGCTCTTAATATCATCGACTACCTGGAGGAACCGGAGGAAATTTACAGGCTTGGAAATCAAATTGGCCGTATCTGGCGAAAATTAACGACCGGCGTCGCCATTATCGGCCTACAGAAAAATCCAGGTGCGGACGTGGCCCGCGGCGGTTATGCCACCATGCAGAAGGCCAGAATTTACCTTAACCTGGACGGCGGGACCGCTGAGCTTAAGTCAGGCAAACTCTGGCGAATCCCTGGTAAAAACCCTAAGGGTATGAAATGGCAATATAAATTAGTCCAAGGATGCAATTTTGTTACCTAACCGTCACGAACTGTCACGCATGTCACGAACTGTCACGCATGTCACGGGTTGTCCAAACTGTCACGCCAATGTCACGTTTATGTCACGCTAATGTCACGCTCAGTAATGATTACTAATTTTTATAAACAGGTAATTAGTTGAAAATATTAAATATAACAAATAACGGGTTAAAAAAAGGAACAGCCCGGACAACCAGGGTGTCACGCCCATGTACAAGGTACTTAGTTTTATTACTAGCCCGCGTCACAAGCGCACAAGCTGGTTTCAATGAAACCACCTCGCACCCTTATGAAAAATGTCGCTTTTTGTCGCTTGTGTCGCCTTTTGTCGCCTGTGTCGCAACCCCCGACCCTGAAGAGGAAAAATCCTAATGACTATGGCCTGCAAGATATGTAACCATCCGAAAAGGTTGGAAATTGATAGAGAAATCGTGAAAGGACTATCTTTTGCAGGGATAGCTGGCCGATACGGGGTGTCAGAGAACTCAATCAGCTACCACGCCAAAAATCACTTGTCCCGTCAGCTCTGCCAGGTCTACGAAAAGCGTCAGGTTGTGGAATCCCTAGGGTTGCTATCCCAGCTTGAAGATATCATCGGCAAGGCCCAGCTAATTTTTGACCGGAACTTCAAGGCCAAGCGGGACGGGACGGCGTTGAAGGCCTTGGGTGAGCAACGGAACACCCTGGACCTGCTTTGTCGGATAGCGGCAATGTTTCACGAGGCCCGGCTTGCGGAGCTGCGTGGTAAGACTGAGGACATCGAGGCCCGGATACGCCAAGAGATTCAAGCCGAGCAATCGGTCTACAGCGCCGAGCGTTTGGCCCGGCTAAGCGATGCGGAGCTGGAAGTCTTGGCGATCTTACATAGCAAAATGGCGGGGGACATAACGGGGTTAGTGTTTGACTTTTGCGGGGGGAACATACCGACCATCGTCTTTGAGCCCTGGCAGCCCCAAGAGAAATTTGTCCGGGTAGAGCCTGAGGAATCAGCTGAACAAGTGGTAGAGCACGATGTCCCACCTGAGGGCCCCGAACCGGCCCTGGACCCCGAACCGGCCCCGGACCCCGAGCCAAACCCGGACATGACACTCCCGACTGTGGAAATACCATCGGACCGGGGTAAAGGGCGTTGGTGGCGAAAGCCCTGGGAGTAGCAGTGATCGACTTTTTAACCCCGCAAGAGCTGGCAAAGATTTTAAAGGTAAGCAAGGCCTGCGTTTCTAAGTGGAAACAGCAAGGCCTACTCCCCTATTACGAGTTTGGCGGGTGTGTGAGGTTCAGCAAAACTGAGATTGAGCAATGGATAAGCGAGTGTTATCACCCCGGCCCCCTGACTACCCATCAAGTGACACGGGTAAAAGAATAGTATATACTGGTAGTTATAAAAACAAGTGACTGCCAAGTGACTATGAACAAGGAGACAAAATAATGATAAGCGAGATTCTATCAACCTTTAGCGGCCCCTGGAAACGGCGGGGTAAGTATCTTGAAGCTCCGGTGACAATGATAACTGAAGGGGTCCATTGTGGTTCTCACGGTTGCATTTACTGGCCCGGCCATGTTCTACGAGCTGCAGCTCCGAGCTGGGACGGCGTCCCTGTGGCGTTGAATCACCCGACCGGCCCGGACGGGGTGCCGATAAGCGTCACCCAAAGCCCGGCGAGTGTTGTCGGGCGCGTTCGGAATCCCTTTTTTGACGCAGCCAAAAAGGCCATTCGAGCCACAATCCAAGTGCGTGCAGACCATCCCAAAAGCGACACAATACGGGGCATAAAAGAGGTATCCGTTGGAATATTCTCAAAAAACACATGGATTAACGGTTATCACAATGGCAAAGAATATAACGCTTGCGCTATCACCATGCAACCCGATCATCTGGCTTTGCTGGAGAACGAAACAGGCGCTTGCAGCTTCCGGGACGGTTGCGGGATTCGCACAAACTCGGGTGATTTTCTTAGGGAAGCGGCCAATGCTGCGGCCCTACTAATCATCAATGGAGGTGAAACCATGACAAATCAAGAGGCGCTTTATCCCCCCAACGTGAAAACCGAGGGGTTTACCGACATCCAGGCTTTGCAGCGGGCGGCGGAGAAGGATAATCTTTTGTTACCGGCGCAGTATAACCGCGGCACCACGGCCCGGCCTGCGTGTTCAGACTGTGAAGAAGCTCTACTACCACGGAGTCTGTGACAATGGCCAACAATCCAAGACGCTATCGAATCGGGCAACACCCGGAGTATGACCGGCTTTTTGACTTTTTAAAGGTTAAGTCGCCCGTCCTGAATCCCAAAAGCCATGCGGTCAGCGAAACCAGGATGGCAATGTCCTCTCCGGGCGGTTTAAAAAGCCTGGTTTATGCCTATGAGGGTATCACCGACCCGAGCTCTGAACATTATGGCGACATTCAGATTGACGGACGCTGGCGGCCAGGGGTGCTCAAAGGGCATGAGATGGCACTTTTTAAAATCGACGCCGACTTTGAAAAACTTCAGGGCCAGGCCCGGCGTTCCGGAAAGTCCGAGCCGACGGCGCTCCCCCCGGACCTGCAAGAGCAAAGGTTGAAGGCTGAAGCCCGGCTTGATGTTACCCGATCTGAGCTAGAGCACCTAAAGCGGGAGCTTGCCAAGTTTGAGGCCAAAGAGGAATCGGAGCGCAGGTCCGAAATTTTGTATTACGGCCCTTGTGGTTCAGCGCGGGGCGACCCGGTTCGGTGGATTGACGGCCAAAATGTTGTGCGAGACGAAAATGATGAGCTGGTTATTGATTGCGTTGATTCGCCATATGACAAAATGAAGGTTGTGGATTACCGGCGGCATGTGGTTGAACCCTTCCGGGCGTCCCGGAACAAATTCACCACGCGGTTTAAGGCCGACCGGCTACCACCCCGGCCTGAGGGTTTCTGATTGACGACACCACTTTTCCTTGGGAGTTCACGAGGTGTTATTTTCTCCTAGGGTCTGGGTTTGACCCGGCGCCGAGGCACGTCGGGGGTTTACCAGGCCCAAAAGCGGGACGTTGGGTATCCAGGGACCCGGCGGCCCAAAAGCGGGGGAGACATGAGACACCTCCCCCAAACCGCGCACTCGGTTTCCACGGTCCACCCGGGTGAGCGGTAACACCGGCGGCGGCGTCCCTGTTTTTTCGTCATTCGCAGGGACGC
>JAQVHY010000070.1 GCA_028695935.1 Desulfobacca sp. | reverse complement strand
GCACTTACTCCAACGAAAGCATCAACACCTTTAAGAGCTTCAGCTAAATCACCAGATCTCTTATCAGGGTTTGTTTTCTTAGCCATAATTTCATGTTCAGAATGTAACATTGTTTCTATGCAGCTGCCGCCGCAAGTGCTGGCTCTCCAAGTTTTGGAGTTCTTGGGCTAGCGGTTCTAATGGTGATCCGGGGTTAGTCATAGTCGGGGCCAGTCAGATCGGCCAACAATGGGTTGCAAAGCTTCTAGCAGACGTTTTCTGCCGCTCGGGGTGTCAAGATCGTCGATATCGGGCACCAGGCCCAGGATCGGCTTGCCGGTGAGGGCGGCGATAATCTCGGGATTGGTGCGTGCCGCCAGACCGGGGTGCACGGGATACTGGTTGATGATGATCCCCGCGACCTCTAAACCGGCCTGCAGCGCGGCTTTGACGGTAAGCGTGGTATGGTTGATGGTCCCCAGGCCCGGGCGCGCCACCACCACCAGCGGCAGGTTCAGCCAGCGGGCCAGATCTAAGACTAGAAAATCGGTATCGATCAACGGGACATACAAGCCGCCGGCCCCTTCCACCACCAGAAAGTCATAGCGGTGGGCCAAGTCGTTAAAGGCCGCGGCGATGAGGTTCAGATCGAGGCGCACTCCGGCCTGGGCCGCGGCTATCGCCGGGGCCAGGGGCAGCTTTAGAACTATGGGGGTCAGTACCGCCAGCGGTTCTTTTAAATTTGCCATCTGTTGGGCAAAAAGGGCATCGTCGGGAATCAGACCGTCCTCGGTGTCGCGGGCCCCGCTCTGGATGGGCTTGAAATAGACCGCGGCCTGGCCGAACTCCCGGAGCGCCGCGGTCAGCCCCGCGGCGATAACCGTCTTACCTACCCCGGTATCAGTGCCGGTGATAAATATCCCGCGGGTCGGGGCGATTTCTGGTAGGGCTACCATGACTAATCATCTCCGTCGGTCGGATGCAGACCCTGATCGGCCAGCATCCGCAAATCCTCATCCGGCAACCGGCCTTTGGTGGTCAGATAATCCCCGGTCATCAAGGCATCGGCGCCGGCGGCAAACATCAGCGGCGCCAGGGAGCGCAGCGTCGGGGTTCGACCGCCACAGATGATCAGGCGTTTATCCGGAAAGCTCAGGCGAAAGGCCAGGATGATCTTTAGGGCCTCCAACGGCTTCAACAGCGGCCGCGATCCCAGCGGCGTCCCCGGGATGGGATGCAGAAAGTTCAAGGGAATAGAGTCCACTGCCAGTTGTTTTAAGGCCTGGGTCAGTTCCCAGCGCTGAGCCACGCTTTCCCCCAGCCCGAAGATGCCCCCGACACAGACCGCCAGCCCCGCGGCCTGGGCGGACTGAATGGTCTGGAGTCGCTCGGCATAGGTATGAGCCGTGCAGATCTGGGGGAAATAGGAGGCCGCGGTCTCTAAATTATGATGGTAACGGTGGACCCCGGCCTGAGCCAGGGCCTGCAAGAAATCAGGCGCTAAAATGCCCAGGGACACGCATACCTTAAGGTTGGTGCTGCCCCGAATGGCCGCAATCGCCTGTAAGATAGTCTCTTGCTCTTGCTCCTTAACAATCCCCCGGCCCGAGGTGACGATGGAGAAGCGCGCCGCGCCTTGGCGGGCCGCGTGTTGGGCTGCGTCCACGAGTTGATCTACGGATAGCAGCGGGTAACGCTGAATTTCCGCGTGAGATACTCGGGATTGAGCACAGAACGCACAATCCTGGCTGCATAACCCCGACTTGGCATTGATAATCACACACAGACTGATCCCCGACCCGACCCGCTGCTCTCGCAAAGAGCTAGCGGTCGCCATTAACGGCCAGAGGTCTTTAAAGGGCCGGGCAAACAGGTCTTCCCAATCACTTAAATGCATATGCTAACTTCCATCGTTGGGCTTTAGAAAGAAAAGATGCTAGATTACAAACTTATTGTCAACCAAATAATCCACCCTGGTTAACATATTAATTTTCCCCTGACTTGTCAAAGTTAAGCTAAATGGTTATTGTCCTTTATAAGAAACGCCAATTTTTTTATCAGGTGGGAGCCGGAGGAGCTATGAGGTTATCTTTAGGAGGACGGACAGGGTCCTTTGGCCGGGGTGGGCTGATCATCATTGGCCTGGGGTTATTATTGGGGCTGATCGCGGGTTGTGCCCCGGTTTTTTCCCCCGCCGTGCTGCAGCAGGTAAATCGAGAACTGTCCTACGACCTTGTCGCCACCGATCCCGAGGCTTATCGCGGCCAGACCGTTCTCTGGGGCGGGGTTATTGAAAAAACCACGCCTAAAGAGGGTAATACCGAACTGGAGATCGTCCAAAAAAATCTGGGCCGCCAGCATCGCCCCAAAGACGGCGACACTTCCCTGGGGAGATTTCTGGTTAATTATTTCGGGTTCTTAGATCCGGCCATCTACCAAGAGGGCCGGAAAATCACCGTGATCGGCGAGGTCCAGGGCCTTGAAGTGCGGAAATTAGGGGAAAGTGATTATCGTTACCCGGTGGTTGACGCGGTCAACCTCCATCTCT
Organism: Desulfobacca sp.; assembly: GCA_028695935.1. Taxonomy (GTDB): domain Bacteria; phylum Desulfobacterota; class Desulfobaccia; order Desulfobaccales; family Desulfobaccaceae; genus Desulfobacca_B. The sequence continues at coordinate 14,530 of JAQVHY010000070.1, read as the reverse complement.
GGCCCAAGCCCATGCCCCTGGAACGCTATCCCTATTATTGGGGGCCGCCTTATCCATATTACTATTGGGGGCCTTATTACTGGGGTCGTCCCTGGATGTGGCCCTAAGCTCTATTATTCTATCCGAAGGCGTTATTGGTCCGAGGCCGAGCTATGCCCAGCGTCATTAGTTTTTGAAAATAGATGAGAAAACCCTCTTTTTTTCTCATTCTGAGCCACCAAAGGCGGCGAAGAATCTCGTCTTTATGAACAATCGAGAGACCCTTCGCCTGCGGCTCAGGATGACAAAGTGGCTGATATTCCATAGATAGAAAACCCATAAGCACCTCCAATTAATTATGACGCTAAGTAAAATCTGCTACCTCACCAAGTCGCGGGGGCGCGCCAGGGCTGACCTTCGGTCGATTTGTAACTCGAATATTGCTTAATACCTGGAAAAATGTTATCTTATTTAATATTTTTAAATATTAAGCTTCTCGCGCCCCATAATTCCAGCCCAATTACGAGGTAAACCTGGTTGTCCTGCGGAATGGACCGAGGGAAGGGCATGATTGCCTCAGGCCAGAGGGAAGGCGAACGGTAACCCCATGAATTCTTTACAGCGATCAGTTACCATGAATGCGGTTGAATTTGATCAGACGCTGGAGCGCTTGACGACGGATATTCTATCAAGTCATCCCGACCTGAGCAAATTGGTGCTGGTGGGCATTCGCACCGGCGGAGCTTTTCTGGCCCAGCGCCTGGGAGAAAAGATCAACCAGCAGCGGGCGGTCAAAATCCCGGTGGGCATTTTGGACATTACCTTGTACCGGGACGACTGGACCCGGATCAGTCACAAACCCCAGGTAGGGCGGACCGAACTGTCTTTTTCGATTGACGATCAGGATGTGGTACTGGTCGATGATGTGTTATTTACCGGCCGCACGGTACGGGCGGCGCTCGACGCCCTGATCGATTTCGGGCGGCCGCGGCGCATCAGGCTGGCGGTCCTGGTGGACCGGGGCGGCCGGGAACTGCCCATCTGCGCCGATTTTATCGGTCAAACTTTAGAATTATCCCGAGAGCAGCGGGTCAATGTCTATTTTCGGGAAATGCAGGCCCAGGATGAAGTGGCTATCGAGTCTGCCAATCTGACCAAAAAATGAGAATTGCCGTGAACGACAAAAAATCTGACAAAAAAACTAAAGAACCATCTGTAGCTAGCTTGGATGCGGACTCCCAAGCAGCTTTAGCTGAGTTACTGGGGAAGGTTAAGCAAGCCCTGGCCGCCGGACAGGGTTCGGAAGCAATTCTGGAAATTCTAGCCAGCCAACCGCCCGGCCAGTTGGCCTGGGATTTAGCCTTGATCGACCACCTGGCCAGGATCGCCCACCCGGCCCTGCCGGAAGTCTTGCCGCGCCATTTCGGGCCGGGGCTCGACAAGCTGCGCCATAAGGCTTTAAAAAAGGCCTTCCACGTCTGGAAAAGTCGCCAGGTACCGGTTCCCGTCCTCATGCCCCCCAAGGACACCACTTCAATCCGTCTGCCCGATACTGGGCCTTCAGAAGGGTATCTAAGTATCATTGAAGGTTCTGGAAGTCGTATGGTAGTCCTTTACCTCGCTAAAAGTGGCCTAGACTTCAATGTCGTACATGCTTTAATCAACGATCAACAAGGTCTTAAAGACTTCTTTACTCTATCCCTAAGCAAAAAACGACGCAAAGAATTGCTGGCCGAATATAGCCAACAAGAGGTAGGTAAACTGGTCTCGGTGCCTCCCGCTTATGCTATGAAATTAATCGAGGCGGCTTATTCCCACAACGCTGATCGGGACCTGGAAGGCCCGACCATCTACCGCCGGGTGCGGGAGCAGTTGCTAGCTCGGATTGATCTAACCACCGCCCCGGAGTTGGAGGATCTGTTGCCGAGCATCGAAGACTCGGAGTTGGATTCATACTTGGTAAAATCCCGGGACTTGGTCCTGGATGAGGCCTTCCAGAGCTGGATGCCAAGTTCGGAAGATCTGGCGATCTGGCTGCAAAAGGTCCATGAGGTTTATGACAGCCCTCTCGTGCTTAGTGAAGATCAAACTAAAAATCGAGTCGACGCGGTGATCGATCAGGCGGTAGGCGAACTATTTCCCCTAGACCAGCGCCCCCTGCTGAGTCGGCGGTTGTTGGAAATGGCTTATTTTCTTGATTGCTCAGGGAAACCCGAGATCGCCCGCCAGGCTCAAGCCGCCGGGATAGATCTGGTTCGCCGACGGGTAGCCCTGCAAGGAGAAAGTCCATTCCTGCTCGGGCTGGTATTGCATCCCATGTCGGCTATAGTTAATTATCTTAATGAATTAAGAGAAGCGGCAGCACAGGCCGAGGTGGTTACCCCGCCCTCGGAACCCCTGATCACGACGAAGTAATAGGGTTGATAGGTTTAGTTGGTAGGTTTAGTTAGTAGGTTTAGTTGGTAGGTTAAAATGTTAAACAATATCTGAAACTTGGACTTAGAGACAAAAATGGGGTAACCATGATTTATACCTTAGCGGTGCAGACTTCGGCCCAGACTGAATTGATTGATATCACCTCCCGGGTCCAGAAGGTAGTCCAGCAGAGTGGCCTACAGGACGGCCTTGGTTACATCTTCGTGCCGCACACCACTGCCGCGGTGACTATCAATGAAAATGCCGATCCCAGTGTCAGGTCGGATATTTTGATGGTCCTCAATAAACTGATCAGTCCCCAAGAACCCTATCGCCATCTGGAAGGCAACTCCCCGGCCCACATTAAGTCCAGTTTAGTCGGCGCGCTGGAGACCGTCTTTATCGAGGGGGGCCGGCTGGTGCTGGGAACTTGGCAAGGCATATTTTTCTGCGAATTTGACGGGCCGCGCCGCCGCCAGTGTAAAATTAAGTTGGTGGCCGGGTAGCATGGCCGGCAAGACTCATTTTTTTTCCGAGGTCCGTTTAGGGGAAGGGCTTACCTTGAAGGCTATTCGGCTGGGTGAAGCAACCATCCAGGACCGCCATTTACTCAAGGACTTTCTGGAATTTGTGCATATTAAAAAAGGGCTGTTAGAACCATATACGGCTGACTATCCCCTAATCGACGGCCGCGAGTTGTTACCCTCGTTTGAAATTAATTTTGCGGAATATAAGTTTTTGCCCAGCTTTAGCATGATAGTTTTTAATCGGACTTTAGATTACCAGAATGAAGGTTTCCAATTCGATCTGCTCCATAGTATTGCCGAAGTGGTAGCCACCAAGGCAGAAGCCAAATCCAGCCGCAAGTTAGCCATCACTAGAGAACGCCTGGCCCGGGAGAACCTGGAAAAAATCTATCCCCACCTGACCCTGGAACTGCGCTCCCGGTTTAAGCAACGCTTTCTCTACCGTGATCTTACAGAGTTGGCCAACTATGAAGAAATGCTGGGATATTTATTCCACATGGATCGGGCCCATGTGATTGCCCAGGATGATGTCGGCGAATTCCGGTTGTTGGGTAGTTATGCCTCCTTTCCCTCCGAACTGGATTATGAGCTTAAGACCTTCGGCAAGCGCATCGGAAAATTCACATCCAAAGAGAATGCCCGCTATGAAGCCAATCGCTATTTTGTCTATCATTTTCTGATGGAACTCTATGGCTTCCCGATCGCTTCCGAACGTCGCACCTCAAGTGCCCTATTTGCCCGGAAATTAAGCCGACTCAAGGAGCAATATCTCATCAAAGTTCTGGGGTGCTCGGATCGCGTCATTACCAGTCTGTGTGGCTTTGAGCAGAAGAGCTTCCCGCTGGTGGAAAAAGTGGCGCTGGTTCCAGTGCCGCGCGGCATGGAGGAGGAACATAAGCAACTTAAGAGCCGGGGATTTTACGTTGATGAGGATCGCCGTGTAGTAATTCTCAAAGTTACTTATATGCAACACAAATACAATAAGAATAATGTTCAGGAAGATCGAGCTCTGTCCGTAGTTAAGCAGGAAGTTATCCATCCGATAACCGGCGCAAAGGAGGATAGTTACAATATTCTCAAAGATACACGCAGTTTCCTGCTCACTTTAAACGACATCATCCGGGGAGAATTTAAGGGTAGTATTTCTTATAAAGGCTGGGGGCAGATTAGTTCTACTAAAACTCATGATGAGCGCTTGAAATTCCTGTATGCCTGGCTCAGCAAGAATCAACGCCGGATTACCGGGTATAGCAAGGAATTCTTTGAGGATATCCGCAAGGTGCTGAATGGCTACCTGCTTAACCCGGATTACCGTCTCTATTTTAAAAAATACCCGGAATTACATCGGGAAGTGCTGGGTAAGATCTCCTATCTGAAGCAGGCCCACCAGGTCCAGCAATTGGAGAAGATAGTCCAACGTCGTCCGCCTTATAACCGTCGCTTGACCTTAGTAAATTTATTAGCCCTGGTTCTGGAATATTTAGAGGAGAACCTAGACGAAATTCCGCATTATTATGATGACCTTTATAATAAATTCTGCACTATTATTGACCAGTTGTACACAAATCCGTATATTAAAAGTTTAGATACCTTGGAAACGGCTCCCGAGCAACCTTACCAGCGCAAGCTCTGGAAAATGCTGGCCCGCCTCAAGAACCTAAAACACGATCTGGATAACGACCACCAGCGTATCAAACAGGCCGGGGAAGAGGGCTCCTTTATTCACTTTCTTTTCCATGAAGCTTTCAGTGCTCACACCTCTAGTTAAACGGGCCCGGCCGGAGTCGCGGGCCAGATGGCATTATTGTCAGTCTGGACAAGGTCCCAACCTGCTCCTGCTCCATGGCTTAGGAGCTTCAATTTTTTCCTGGCGGCACAACCTGGACCCTTTAGGCCAATATTTTCGGGTTATGGCTTTGGATCTGAAGGGCTGTGGGGATTCACCGGCGTCCGTCTGCGATGATTATACTTTGACGGCCCTGGTCCAGGAGGTGGCAGATTTTATGGATGCCCGGAGTCTAGAACGCACCGCCCTGGCCGGGAACTCGTTGGGTGGGAGCCTGGCCCTGCTGCTGGCCCAACGCTGTCCAGAACGGGTTTCGGCTCTGATTCTCCTGGCCCCGGCGGTGCTGCTCTCCCGACTGCCGTATATTTTTTATCCCTTGCGGCTGCCGGTGGTAAGCTGGTTGGTAGCGCTGCTTTTGGGTCCCTGGATCATGCCCTGGGCCTTGCGGCTGGCCTACCATGATCGCCGGTTGATCACCCCCGAAGTGATCGCCGGTTATGCCCGGCCGCTGCGGAGCCTCCAGAGACGGTTGACCCTGCGGGCGCTGTGTCAGAGTTTACACCCCTGGCCCCCGGAGCAGATTCTGGCCCTATTGGCGGCAATCCGCCAACCGACCGCCCTGATCTGGGGCGAGGAAGACCGCATCCTGCCGCCCGTCCAGGCCTATTGGTTACAGGCTTATTTGCCCCAGGCCGAATTGCACCTGCTACCTCAGGTCGGCCACGCCCCCCAGGAGGAGGATCCACTGCGGGTCAATAAAATAATCATTGATTTTTTGCAACGATCGTCCTAAATGAATAACTAGTCCCTCGCCTTCACCGCGGTGGGCATAACTAAAAGGAGGTGGTCCGCCAGCCTCGGTCCAGAGGTCGGGTCGAACCAAAATCGCCATGAGAAAAAATATCATTCCCTTTGAGAAGGCCCAGCGTTCCGTCAAGGAGGTCATCGAACGATTTTATCAGGAGATGGATGACATCGAAGAGATCGTGGTGATTGCCAAAGATCGCGACGGAGAATGGATCTTTGCCAATTCCGAGTTGGAAAATGAGTTGGAATGGATCGGCAGTCTATATAAGTTTATCCATAAGGGCATCTTGGAGGATAGCGATGAGCTTTACTTTTAGATAACGTCCTCGAAGTTGCTTTGGGGCTGAGCAAAAATCAAGGGGAGAGACATTGTCTCTCCCCCTTACTTTTTAGGACCGTAATCGATCGGAATTAATTGCGCGAAGAGCGTTTCAAAATTGGGAATGATTTATTTATCAGGTAATTTAAGAACTTGCGTACTCTCGCAAATCTGCATCCTGAAAGCTGTCTTTAGGTCATTGTTTCCCTTAATTTTATCTATTTTTTTCTGTCCCTTATAAACTCGGATTTCAGAGTGGCAATAATTATAATCTTTGGGATCGTGCTCTACCCGAAAGTCGTATCGGACCCCGCCCCTGGACATCAAAAAAGGAGGGATATCTTTCACCTTAAAGACCCCATAACCTTTATCTTTATTACAAGGGAGCAAAACCCATTCCGGCTGACAGCCGTGTTTTGATCTATTCAGAGATTGATTCGTCGACTTTATTTCGATTGGGGTAAGGGGATACTCAGCAAACCATCTAAAAAGGTCCTCCCCTGGAGCGAAAGCTTGATCCGGCTCTCTATTATTTCGGAGCATCCCTGTAGGAAGACAATCAAGAGACAGACAATCAGACATCTATAAAATCTCTCAACGTTTCCAGGGCATCCTTGATTTCTTCTGGAGTGTCTCCAATCTCCAGGATCCGCCGATCTCCTTCCCGATCAGACATGGCTACCACTATTCCGCCTTCGTTATAACATTCCACAAAGCCATATCTGTTACCTTTGGCAAAGAAGATCCCGATACCTTCTTCTGCCGAAGGCATTAATTTGGCAGGGACAAAATCTATTTCATCCAAACTCATGAGGACCTTCCAGGCATTTATGGAAGCCATAGCATTGGGGGCAGCAGTGCCGCGGCCGTCCCAATTATTGGGAAGAGCACGCATTTCCCTTAATCTATTCTGAAAATCCGGCAACCAGGAGGTGATTAAATTTTTTTTTAGCACTTCTTCGCTTGGTGTTATCTGGCAGCGGTTTTTAAAAATGCTAGTGTCGCCCAAAACTGGCCTAACGCGTTGATAACCTCTGTTTATACCTGCAATATATAATCTTTCGGTTTCAGTTCTTGTCAGTCCACCAAGCCAGTTTTCATAACAGTAGTTTAGCGCTGATCCACAAGAATCATTGAAAAACGACATGATTATTATTTATCCTCCTTCAGGTTAACGATCTTTCTGAGTTTTTTCTTTTTTGTAACCCTTCCTCATAATTGGCTATCTTATCTTTCAGCCACTCGCGTATTCTGATTGCAACATCTATGCTCATAACAAGCTGGGCGTCAACTTCTCTTACTACAGAATCGCGAAATACTCGCCTTTCTGTTATTTCATCTCCAACTTTGCCCTCTGGTTCAAACTGACTGACAGTCCGCTTCGGGATAGGCCAACGTTCGCTAAACACTGACATATGAATAAAACCGGTTGGGGCATTACCTCCCCAGACACCGTCAACATGAATTACCCGGAACTGATTGCTTTTAATATAATCATATGAGATAGTGCCTTCATCTAAATCAACGCCCGGCACCTTTATTTTTTCCTCTGTCATGGCCTATTCTCCTTTTCGGAGTTCCCCTGGGTAAAATTGAATTTAAGAGAATTTTATCACAATTATGCATTCTCACCTATCCAAATAAAAATCGCAAGCACATAGAGAAAGTATGAGCCAAAAATACTCATTAAGGCAAATTAGGAGTGCAAATTCTTTTTATCTGTGATAGCGCGCAACTGATGTTAAAAATTTTTACATTTCTGTAGGGCAACGCATAAGGCCGTGGCTCTCAGAACTTTTCCCTTATCCGCTATTTTTAGTCGGTTTTCATGCTCAGGTTGAAAATTTACAGCCGGTACCGTTCCTCCACGATGCGCTCCACTTCTTCTTCGGTAGGCATGGTATCCCGGTACCCGGCCATGTACTGGTTACGGAGCCAGCGGAACAGGCTGACGGTTTCATTTACCCGCACGATTTCCGGAATCACCCCACTATCCACTGTCTTGATATGCTGGTTGTACTGCCCCAACATACTGACCACATCGTAGAAGGTAGCCGCTTCCCGCTTGATGCCCCGCTTGAAGGACTTACCCTCGCCCGGATAAATGGCCTCCGGTTCGGGGTTGGCGGAGATATCAACGCGTTGGAACGGCCGGCGCACCGCGATTTGCCATTTGCGGGACTCCACCATCATCCGGGAGATCAACGGCCCGGCCCAATCGTGGCTCTGATGACCCTGGGGGCAGAAGGAGAAGAACTCTACCATCGAAGGGCCATTATAAGCAATGGCCTCTTTTAGGATCTTAATGGCGTAGAGCGGATTGTCGATGGTCAATTTCGCCGCGTACACATGGGAGATGCCCATCGCCTGGCTGATGATCCGGCGGTGCAAGGTGGTCTTACCGGCAAATTTGCGCCCAATGGGCGAGGTCGAGCGGTCGCTGCCGAAACGGGTGGCCCCGGATTTTTGCATGCCGGTATTCATGTAGCCTTCATTGTTATAAATCACCCAGGTGATGTCATAATTTTCGCCCAGGGCATGGTTGAAGGGACCATTGCCAATGTCATAGATCGCCCCATCGCCCGCCAGCACGATGATTTTGGTCAGGACATCATTGAAGCGATTGTTATAAGCCTGGTCCAGACTGAATTTCGCCCCTAAGGCCGCCGCGGAGGCGGTGCCAAAGCCATAATGCCCGCCCTCGTAAATCCGGGTATTGTAAGGATTGACCAACTCCGACACCTGGTTGCAGCCGGTCGCATTGATGGTATAAATGGTAAAGCCGTAATCCAGCATGTGTTCAATCTCATGCTTGGTCTTCTCCGAGAGGATTTTCAAACCCTGGTAAAAGGTGGCAATGCCCTCGGGATGGTTGCGCAGGGATTCAGCGGCATAGAAGGTCAGCAGGTTGATGACCCCTTCGCTACAGCCTGGACACAGGGTATGGCGACCCGGATAAAGTTTGGAGAACACAAACAACACCTGGTGCATGATGGTCATCTGATCCACATAGGGGGCCACCGCGTAAGTCCGGTCAAATTCCCGATACTCGGGGGGCAGGAAGTCGGTGTCCGATAGCTTCATTTTGTCCACCATGTGCATGGCGTCCGTCGGGCAGACCTGGGCGCAGACGCCACAACCTTTGCAAGCCCCAGGATCGACGTCGATATTCAGGGCAAAACTGCTCCAGGGGATGCCTTTGGGGGGCTTGTTGAAGATCTTGAAATAACGCCGCGCCTCCTCCGGGAGGGGCCTTTCGGTAATCGTCGAATAGAGGGCCGCATCCGGGCAGGAGGCCGTACATCGACCACAAGCCACGCACTTGGTGGGATCATAAACCGGTAACTGGGTGCCGATGAAGCTCATATCCCGATAGCGGCTGGTGGCCGCCGGAACCACGGGCAGGAAGCGATTCCAGGGTACTTGCTTGCCTTCGGAGATAGGTTTGACCATTTCCTGGTAAAAGGTTCCCTGATAATCCTCCATCAGATTTACCGGTTTGATGGTCCCCATTTCGTCTTTGTCACTGGGAGTCACCACTAAGCCGGCAGCGCCCGGTCCCTGGCCAAAATCTTCCGGCTGCGGCGCCAGATAGCTATCACGTTCGGTATTTAAGGCCTTGGCCACACCTCGCTTCTCGGTTCCAGAACCATCCTCGCCAAATTCCGCCCCATACCTGAGTAGAGTCAGATTGGCCTCAATAATCTCCTGGCCTTTTTTCCCAGCCAACTTTTTCTCCAAAATCTTTTTAAATCGGAGTTCAAACTCTTCCTCGGGAAGAATCCCCACCTCTTTATTAATTAATCCCAAGATGGGGGAGCCTGGCAGGTTCCGGTTAATGTGTTTTAAGGCCACCCAGGTGGCGTTAATGGGAACCAGTTTAATTTTGCGATATTTGATCAGGGTCTGCACCTGCTCCGGGAAAGAGGCCAGAATTTCCTCGCTGCTTCTCAGACTGTTGATCACCAGCAGGCCGTTTTCTTTCAGACCGCCGACATATTCCCGGAGAATCTCATCAGACAAAAACTTTTCATTGAAAAAGGCCAGGACATCGCGCTCGGTAAGCTCAGAGCTGTTGCGGACGGGACGCGGACTGATGCGCAGATTCATAAAGACCGGCGCTCCCTTCCGGGCGGCGCCATAACGCGCGCCGGATTGGATATAATTATGGCCATTGGTACTGGCTTCGACATAAATGAGTCCGGCGGATTCCAAGGCGGTTTTGACCCCTTCGGCACCCACGCCGATAAAGGTCATCCCCAACTCGCGCTCCGGGTAGGCCGGTAGCGGCGCGGGTCTGAGGGTATAAGGCCCTTCGACCCCGACATAGAAATCCCGTAGAAAACCGGGTTTCTTATCCAAACAGGCTTTCATGTTCTCAACTACCGCGGCCACATCGTACTTATTAAAGTCTTTGCTTCCCAAGCCATAGACCCCATGAAGCAGAGTGGGCATAAAGTCGCGACCATAAATCTGGTGCTCTTCTCGCCCCTCCCGGGCGGCTCGGTGGGAAATCTGTAAAGCCGCCTGAATATCCCCCAGGAGTAACTGATTGTGGGTCTTGGCCGAACGCTCCAACACCGAAATCACCTTGGCCTGGCGAATCCCGTAGGCCAGTTCTTCGTAACACGGCGGAGTAAACAACACCGGCCGGACCATGCCGATTTTTAAGCCGGTAGCATCACGATAATAATCGACCACATCTTTGACCACGCCGGCGGCGGAGCCCAGGATAACAATAACCAGATCGGCATCCTCGGTACGGTAATTTTCCACCACCTTGAGGTTGGTCCCCAGAATCTGGTTCATGACGTTCATCGCCGCGATAAAGCCCCGGCGAAAATACCGGTAGGCGTAATCCTGGGCGATCTGCCCTTCCATGGTCAGATCTGAGTCAGTAAAGGTGCCGGTCAGGGTTACATTCTTAAAGTCGGGCTGGTACAAACGATTGGGAAACCCCACAAAATATTTCAAAAATTCATCAGACAACTCTTTAATATTTTCCAAAGCATGACTTTTGATAAAACCGTCGCCGATCACCATGCACGGTAACATTACCTGACGGAGTTCGGCTACTTTAAAGGCGATCGGCAAGAGTTCATGAAGTTCCTGATTGTCCCCGGAAACCAGTTGGGCCCACCCGGCATTGCGCACGGCATAGAAATCAGTGTGGCCACAGTGAATGCTGAGGGAGCCTTTATTGACTTCACGCGACATAACCGTCATGATGACCGGCAGCCGTTTGCCCGCCACCGAGAACAGATTTTTGGTCTTGAGCAACAGGCCTTGCGAGGAGGTATTATCGACGTAGCGACCACCCTGGACGGCCATGGCCTCCACCGCGGCGATGGCCGAAAGTTCATCGCTGGGCTGAAAATACATCAATTCGCTACCAAATAAGTTTTGCTGGCCATTGGCTGCGACTTTGGCAAAATTTTCAGCAATCGGGGTGGAGGGAGTAATCGGGTAACCGCATAACCCATCTACCAATCTGGTCAGAATCGACAGCGCCCCTTGATTGCCATCCATCAAGACTTCCCGGCGATCTCGCATGGCCTCTAACTTTTTCGAGGGGATCGAAGCCAGGTCAAAACTAAACAGCTTTTTGCCATCAAATCTTTCCCACTCCGCGGCCCAGTCGAACTGAATTATTCTCCCTTTTTTTTCTTTGAGCTGATGGTACGGTAACTGCTTCTGCAGTTGGTTAATTTCTATTCTTAAACTCATTGCCGGATTCTCCTTAACCTTTAGAAATCTTGACAAATATAACTAAATCGGGGGCAGCGTCTTAACGGCTACCACGGGCACGGTGACCGCCGCCGGGAAACAACCTCACCGGGCCAGGATCTGCCTGAGACGCTGGTTAAAGGAAGCACTTTGTTTATTCCCAAGGAGGGAAATTTACTTGAACTGAACTACGATACTAGACCGGTTGATCTCAATCGGTAACCCCAGGGGAGGGTTGGAACTGGATATCCAGTGGCATTTCTCTCAGAGCTGGCTCCCGGCTACTGCATCTGGCCATCTCCACAGCAATTTCAGGTTGAAAATTGCCGCATTTACTGAACTAGCCAAATATCACCGGCTGCTATCTTATCAGGATCAGGACCCCAAACAACCGTGATCGATTGAATAGCAGAATTTTTAACTTATATAACGCGTTTTGTCAATGCACCTGAAAAAACGGCTAGAATATTTCCCCTAGTTTTGTGCTATGAGTTGCTAGATTTTGAACCAGCCATTTAGTTGCTGCTCTCCCAATTTGACCCGAGAGTCCTTTTTTTATTGATGAACAGCCCCAAGCTCGGTATCCTGTAGTCAGTCTAGTTAATCCCAAAAGCAGATCATTCAAAAAAACACCAACTTTTAGACAAACACGGGATAAATTGTCACCATGTCAGAGGTATCCGCCACCCCGGCCCTGCCCGCCGGACTGATAATCGAGCTGGTGACGCCGCTTACCGCCACCGGCAGTTTAGACGCCGAGGGACTGGGCCGACTGGTGGACTGGGTGGCCCCCTACGCCGCGGGCATCGTGGCCGGGTCCCCAGGCCTGGGGGAGGCTCTAGGTTTGCCCGACTCGCTGCGCCAGGAGCTGCTCAGTCGCTTAATAGAGCTTTGGCCCGGCCCCGGTCCCCTGTTTTTCGGCGTCACTGCTGATACGCGGGAAAAGACCTGGGATCTGATCCAGGAGCTTGAGGCCGCCGGTCAGAGCCGATATTATGATTACCAGGTCTATTGGCTGGACCTGCCCCTCTGGTACCACAGCAATCGCGGGCTGCCGGCCTACTACCAGCAACTCCTGACCGCGGTCAAACATCCGTTGGTGCTGCTCAATCAGCCGGATTTCATTCAGCGCCGCTCTAAGCCCTGGAAACACCCCAATCTTCGCACCGCGGTGTTTAAAAAGCTCACCGCCTTGCCAGAGATTAAGGGATTGATCTTTCGGGGTGAGATGAGCCGTTTTCTGAATTACCATCGGGCCGCGTTAAGCCGACCTGATTTTGTCTTATATGAGGGCAATGAATCCCGCTTCCTGAGCCGCCCTGGTTCGCACGGGCTAGTATCCGCCGGGGCCCAACTCTTCCCCGCGGCCTGGCGGGAAGTTACCCGAGCCTGCCAGCATCCGGAGGACTTAGCCCAGCAACCAAGCTCCCCAGCCAGGTTGTGGCAATTAAGCACCGAATTGCTGCGCCTGGCGCAATGCTATGAGTCTGCCCCAGTAGCCCTGCTGAAAACCGCGCTACAGGAATTAAGGGTCATTAAACATGACACTACCTGTCCAGCGACGATTCCTGCCGCGGCTGGCGCCAAGAAAAATTTTTTAGAGGCATTGACAAATTGGTCTATATAACTTCTCATTAACGGAGATACTTCCATGAATACCGCAAACCAAGGATCTCCAGATTTTAGTAGAAAATACGCTGTGGTTAACCGAGTGTTTTGGCTTACTATCCTGATGCTGATCCTGTTAGGGCTGGCAGTCGTCGGGTCGGGATGGACTGAGGAGGCGGAACCGGCCCCGGACATGGTCCAGGGCCAGAAACTTTTTCAGCGTTTGGGATGCCGCTCCTGTCATACCCTGGCCAACACCGGGGGCAAGATTGGGCCGTCCCTGGATAACGTCGGCCAACGTCTGGCCCGGGCCGATCTGGAGCAACAATTAACCCGACCCGCCAGCCGTCGCCCGCGGACCGGGATGCCCAGCTTTGCCTTCTTAAAGCCGGCGGAGTTGTCAGCCCTGCTCAATTACCTTCAAACTCTTAAGTAGTCTTCATCTTACAGCAAATTATCTGTTCCCTGACTGTGCCAGGGCGAGGGAATGCCAGACGGTCAGGGTGAAAACGAAGCGGATGCCAGCGCCAGCTCTGCGAAAACGCATAAGAATCTGCCAGGGCCTGCGCTTGCCTTTCTAAGGTAATCAAGATAGATTAATCATATGATTAATTCTGAATGCCGGTGCCGTCTGCAAGTCCTAGTCGGCCCGGAAAATCTCCTGACCGAAATCGAAGATCGGCGCTGTTACGCCTATGATGCCACCAACCTGAATTACTTGCCGGAGGCGGTGGCCTTCCCCGGTAGCCCCCTGGAAGTGGCCCAGATTATCAGCCTGGCAAACGATTACCGCTTTCCGGTGGTGCCCCGCGGGGCCGGGACCGGGACTACCGGCGGCGCCCTGCCGGTGCAAGGGGGGCTAGTCTTGGTTACTACCCGCCTCAACCGCATCCTGGAGATCGACGCCGATAATTTTGTGGCCGTGGTAGAGCCGGGGGTAATCACCGGGCACCTCAAAGCCGCAGTGGAAAAACACGGACTTTATTATCCCCCTGATCCCTCCAGCGCCAATTTCTGTACCATCGGCGGCAATATCGCCGAATGTGCCGGGGGACCGGTAGCCGTGCAATACGGGGTTACCCGGGATTATGTCTTGGGCCTCAGTGTGGTGTTGCCGACCGGGGAATTGATTGATACCGGGGTACGGACTGCCAAAGGGGTCGTAGGTTATGATCTGACCCGGCTGTTGATCGGCTCGGAAGGCACTCTGGGGGTAATCACCCGCATTATCTTGCGCCTGGTAACCCGGCCCGCGGCCCGTCAGACCCTCCTGGCCGGATTCACCGATCTTCAGGTGGCCACTCAGGCGGTAGGCCGGATTCTCAAGGCCCGGTTGGCCCCTACCGCCCTGGAATTTCTAGA
>JAQVHY010000183.1 GCA_028695935.1 Desulfobacca sp. | reverse complement strand
TATGCCCAGGCGATAGAGGTCTAAGTTTTCATCTTCCAGGAAGACTCCCAGCTTAATTAGGAGGCGAAACGGGGTTTCGGGTTTAAAGAGCTTGGCCCGCTCCAGATATTCTTTACCCAGGGCGTATTGAGAAGCCTCGGGGCCAAAAATCGCCATATCCTTGAGCACCTCGATCAGACGGCCCCGCCACTTCGGGTCGGTTATCTCCCGGCCCTCCCAGGCCGCCTTGAGCCAGGCCGCGGCGGTTTGCAATTCCTGTTGGCGCTCCTGCTCGCGACGATGTTTCTCCCGCAAATTTTCTACGGTTTCGACGGTATGCGGGGTCCAAAGCCCCCCCTTATATTTAAAAAACCACCGGTCTTCATAGAGGGCCCGACCCAGGGCCGCCACCTGATCCGGAGTGACCCCCTGGCCGAACCAGGTTTCGGCGAGCTGCGGCACCGTGAAGGTCTCCTGATCCTCGACCAATAACTCCCACAACTCCTCGAGGCGAATTTCTTGTTTTAAGGCCTCGCGGCGCTGAGCCACGGTCTTTAGATACTCCAACAGTTGTTGCCGGGGCAGTTGTGGAGATAAAGAGCTGGGGGCGGAATGGATAAGCCGTTGCCGGGATAAGGTCATTTCGCGGTTATTCTCGGCTAATAACCGCAGGCGATCCCCGCGGTCCTCTAAACAGAAGCCGCAGTAGATTTTTCTTTCTTCAAAAAATTCAATAATATGACCAACTTCCATATGTTGAATCCGATCTCCAGTTGTCGGCAAACTTATATAAGAACGGGCGAAAAGTCAAGGACCGCGGTCCTTGATCGGCTGGCTGGTTCCGGCCTGACCCGGATTGGCAAAAAATTTTGGAGCTGATATAATTTAAATATAGAAACCGGCGTCCGGTTTGGAAACCTTCTTCCTAAAATCAAGGAACCGCGATGAAAATCGCCCTCATCTCCGATATCCACGCCAATCTCGAGGCCCTGGAGCAGGTGCTAAGGGCGATTGATCAAGAGGGGGTTGATTTAATCGTCAATCTGGGCGATCTGGTGGGTTATAACGCCAATCCTAACGAATGTTTGGAGCTAATTCGGGGCCGGGGGGATATTCTGAGCGTCGTCGGCAACCATGACCAGGCCGTAAGCAACCCGAATAAGGCCCAGGACTTTAATATTATTGCTTACCAGGTGATTATGTGGTCCATTGACCAGATAGCAGCCGATCACCTGAACTTCCTCGGTAACCTACCGCTTAATCAAGTAATCGAAAAACACTATCTGGCCTGTCATGGCACCCCGACCTGTGCCGATACCTATATTTCCTATCTGTTTCAGGGCCGTCGCGTCCTCAATCTGCTGCGTCGGCAATTGAATCCGATTCAGATCTGCTTTTTCGGTCACACTCATAAGCGCGCCCTGTGGTATCGGGATGCCCGGGGCAAAGTCGCACTGCAACCGCTCCAACCGGGCAAGATTTACTTAGACCGGGAATGCCAATACCTGATCAATCCGGGCAGCGTCGGGCAACCCCGCAATCATAATCCGGCCGCGTCCTATGCGGTATTTGATACCCAGGATTATTCCATCCAGTTTAAACTGGTGCCTTATGATATTCAGCAAACCCAGCGGAAGATTTTAGCAGCCAAATTACATCCCTATCTGGCGGAACGTCTGGCTCAAGGGATCTAGCGGCGCATCAAGCTTAGGTCGGCGGAAGGAGGATGGCAATGGTAGGGTTTCGGAAACAAGGCGTTCTCAAAGACGGCACCCGGGTGACTTTACGTCCCATGAACAAGGATGACCGGGAAAAATTGATCGACTTTTTTTTACGGGTAAGCGACGAAGATCGCTTGTACTTGCGCAGTGACGTGCGCAATCCCGAGGTGATCGACCACTGGGTCAACAATATCGATTATCATAAAGTCTTTCCCTTGCTGGCCGAGGTGGACGGCAAAATCGTCGGCGACGCCACCCTGCATATGCGCAAAACCGGATGGAAACGCCACCTGGGGAATGTCCGCGTCGTGGTGGCCAAAGATTTTCAAAACAAGGGCCTGGGGACCTTGCTGATTAATGAGATCGCCGAACTGGCCTGGGAATTCGGCTTGGAAAAGCTGTTTGCCGAAATCTATTTTAACTCCCCCGCGGCCCTCAATGCCTTCAAGCGGGCCGGGTTTGGCGTCAAGGCCGTCTTTGAAGACCTGGTCAAAGACCGCTATGGCCGCAATGCCGATATGATCGTCATGGTCTGCGACATTGAAGCCCGCCGCGACCGGTTGAAGGCTGCCATCTGCTAATCCATGCCAGCCAGGGCGACCGGCCGGTTCGCCCTTTTTTATTAATCCGGACAACATCATTTCACAATTATGGTATGATTTAGGATAAGAATAAGTTAGAATTAAATCATCTTGAAAGACTTGGTTTTAGCCATCGACACCGCCAGTGCGCGGGGGAGCCTGGCCCTGCTCCAGGGTGAGCGTCTGCTGGCCGAATACACCCTGGAAAGTCCGGCCTCTTATTTAAATCGGCTGCTCCCCGGCATCGACCGCCTGCTTCAGGATACCCAGCGGCCGCGCACCGGGATCAAGGCGGTAATCGTCAGTTCGGGGCCGGGGAATTTTACCGGTCTGCGCATTGGTATGTCCACCGCCAAGGGCCTGGCCCTGGGCCTGGACTGTCCGGTAGTGGCCATTCCCACTTTAGAGACCCTGGCAGCCAATTTCCCCTTCACTGCGCTCCCCATTTGCCCGGTACTGGATGCCAAGAAAAATGAGGTTTATGCCGCCTTTTATCGATGCGACCAGGGGTTGCCAGAAATTTTGGGCGACTATCTCCTGGTCACCCCAGCGGCGCTGGCCGACCAGGTTACGGGCCCGACCATCCTGACCGGCCCGGGTCTGGAACGTTATGGCCCCTGGTGGCAATCCCGGCTCGGCAGCCACGCCATTTTGGCGCCGCCCGAATTACGACACTTGCGGGCCAGCGTCTTGGCCCGGCTGGGTCTTTACCGGCTGGAGCAGGGACGGCCCGCGTTTCTTGATCAACTCACCCCTTTTTACCTGCGTCCGGCGGAGGCCGAGTTGCATCGCCGGCAAATCAATTAATACCACCGCTAAAGACTAGTGAGTTAGTGATCTATTCTTGACAGGGAACCTCCAAAAATGGTAAATATAAAATATATCTCTCCAGAATCATTAATTAATTTATGCAGGTTAGGAATGACTGCGGGCATACCCCCAAGAGTAGATTTACGTTCTCATCAACATTATATTTCTTCCTGTGTGGAGATCGCCCAACACAGGTTAAACCGGGCGGGATCGATCGCCGCAATTCAATCCCAGGAAAACCAGTTTAATCTTTACCCGCACCTGGGCGATCTGGAAGACCCGCGCCAGATTTTGGAGCATGATGAGCACCAGGTCTCGGCCCGCGCCCGGGGCCGGGCCCGGGAGGCGGTGGCCCAGGGTCAGATCCTGTTTGAGCATGCCGCCGCCGGCGAAGGCACCCGCCTGATGTTGGGAGCCAAATATCTAATCAACCCGGCTCAGGATTTGACCGTAGAGAAAATCGCCCGGCTGATGAGCCAGGAAGCCGGAAAGGAAATTACTCCGTCAGAGGTCAACTCCCGCCTGCAACACCCCCCGGAAAGTCTCCTGCCCCTGGCCTTGGGGACCCGCCATATGCTGCAACTGGCCTTCGAATTGGAGCAATTGGCGCGGGAATTGGGGGAAGACCCAAACCTGGTGCTGCAGCGCCAGCATACGCTGGTGATCGTCGGGGAAGAGATGCTCTCCCATGTCTGGCGGGACTTTTACCGCTGGCGATTTTTTGGCTTCCGACCGGAACAGGTCTTTTTCCTGGCGCAGAAAAGTTACCATGACTTAAATCTACAAGAGGGAAAGTTTATTTATGACCCGAACAGTCCCCGGCGCT
>JAQVHY010000182.1 GCA_028695935.1 Desulfobacca sp. | reverse complement strand
TAAATAAGTGCTTTGTGACATGCTGTCCTTTTGCCAATTTCTGAGAACAGCTTTATCACAAAATTAAATTTGTCGCCAGCTAAAAATGCTGCCCTTCTCTTTTTTTTAGACCCTGTGATCAATTACAAAAAGATGGCTTTGGAATCAAATGATAGATATTTTTTCAAAAGAACAATATAATTTGAAATAATAAATTTATCCCCTGCATAAAAAACGAAACATTCGATATCTGATACCTATCAAGAGATTATGACCGTGTAAGAATTTTTAAATGCACCAAAATATCTTTAATCTGGAAGGCATAGCCGATCATAAAAGGGGTTGATTAAGGCTTAAACTCGGCCAAAAATTTATCCAGGCTGGTGGGGTCTTCGATATTGTAGAATTTATAAGGGGTGCCTGAGGGGAAAGTCTTATTCACCAGGCCCTTGAGCACGTCTTTGGGGCCGACTTCGACCCAGGTGTCGATGCCCGCGGCCAGCAGTTGCCCCTTGTTCCCAGGTTGGACTTGGAAACACCATTTGGCTCAAAGCTGGGGTTCGACATTTTATTAGTATAATGCGAAGCCGATATCAGGTCACCGAACTAAATACCCCCATTTTATTAACTGGCTAGGGGGGCTGGTGGCCTGTCTGCATCCACGCCAGATACCGGGGTAGGATCACGCGGCCTCACTACCCTGCTGCTGAAAACCGGACATCTGGACGTGCTATTGACAAAAGTTATTTTAATTACTTGACATTGAAATATTTTCCTGTAGAATTAGGTTAAGTTTAGCATGTCAGACGGAAATCAGGGCCACAAGGCTTGGACAAGAATCGGACGGGAGTGCTAATTCCGGGCCGATTTTTTTTTGCCTGACTGCTAGGCGCCCTGCTTTTTTGGCAAGGTAATATTTTTAGGAGGTTTCACAATGAAGGAAACTGGTACGGTAAAATGGTTTAATGATTCCAAGGGCTTCGGCTTTATTACTCGGGAAAGCGGCCCGGATGTGTTCGTGCATCACAGCGCCATTCAGGGCGAAGGCTTTCATTCCCTGTCAGAAGAGCAGGCGGTGGAGTTTGAAGTAACCCAGGGTCCCAAGGGTCTCCAGGCCCAAAACGTAATCAAACTTTAGGCAGAAACGTCTGAGGAGCGGAACTCCAGTGGTCTCTGAATTCTGGAGTTCCAGCATCTGACCATAGAGAGGTAGAATTTGGCCCGTAAGCGTTACGGCTGGGAAAAGCGCGCCAAAGAGTTGGCCCGCAAAGAAAAGAAAGACGAAAAAATGAAACGTCGCCAGGGCAAAACTACTACGCCGCCGGCGGAGGAAATGCCCCAGGCGGGTGAAGAAGGAACTTAAAGGGTCCTGACCGGACAGACCGGCCGGCGGAAGACTCTGGCAAGTCTATCTGGGCAAGACCAACAAGGAGAAGATCCAGGTATGAAATTGTATGTAGGTAACCTGTCTTACGAGATGACCGAAGAACAACTGAACACGCTTTTTTCCGAGGCTGGAGAAGTAGTCTCGGCCAAGATCATTACCGACCGGCACACAGGTCAACCCCGTGGCTTCGGTTTTGTGGAGATGGAAAGCAAAACGGACGGTCAGAAGGCCATTTCCATGTTCAACGAGCGGGATGTCGGCGGGCGGCCCTTATCAGTCAATGAAGCCAAGCCGCAACAAAAAGGCGGATTTGGCGGCAGACGGGGCGGCTACCGGTAAAATCGGGGCTCAGGCGGTCGGAGGCTGGCGCCAGCCACTTCCGGTCCTTGGAATCTCAGGTAATCAACAGGCGGCTTTGGGGCCGCCTTTTTTTTCAGAGACGGAAGGCGGGATGCGCTCCGCTTTCCCGCCCTACAATTATCCCGCCCTACCATTAATAAGGATGATGAGGTCTGGGTGGTTTAGGGCTTAAAGTCGGCCAGAAATTTATCTAGGCTGGTGGGATCTTCGATATTGTAGAATTTATAAGGGGTATTGGGGGGCAGGGTCTTGGTGACCAGGCCCTTGAGCACGTCCTTGGGGCCGACCTCTACCCAGGTGTCCACGCCCGCGGCCAGAAGATAGGCCACACAATCAGTCCACAGTACCGGCGAAGTCAGCTGGCGGGCCATGTAGTCGCGGATGCGCAGCGGATCGCTTTCGGGCTGGCCGCTGACGTTAAACAGCATGGACACGGTAGGGGGATTAAAGGTCAGTCCGGCCAGGAAGGCGGCAAAATCGGGCTGGGCCTCGGTCATCAGCGCCGAGTGCCAGGCTCCCGACACCTTTAAAGGAACGCCGCGGCCCCCGGCCTGTTTGGCCAGCTCCAAGGCCTGTTTGATCAACCGGGCTTCCCCGGAGATGACGATCTGCTCCGGGGTATTAAAATTAGCCAGGGCCAGCACCCCGTCGGCCTGCAAAGGCGTCAGCAGTTCTTGTACCCCTTCCTTGGACAGGCGCAGGATGGCGGCCATGGCCCCGGGATGGCGCTCGGCTTCGCGGTGCATGACCTGGCCGCGGAACTGCACAGCTTTGATGGTGTCGGCCTCGGAAAGCACCCCCGCGGCGTACAGGGCGCTATATTCGCCCAGACTGTGGCCCGCGACAAACTGGGGACGCACGCCGGCGCGGCTCAAGGCGTTATATAAAGCCAGATTGACCACCGTGACCGCGGGCTGGAGATTGACGGTCTCGGTCAACTCCGCCATCGGCCCCTCAAAACAGAGGCGGGCCAGGGGCAGATGGGTAATGGCCTCGGCCTTGGCAAACAGTTTTCGAACTTCGGGGTCGACATCCCATAGGGCCTGACCCATTCCAACGTATTGGGAACCCTGGCCGGGAAACAGCATTGCCAGGATAGACATCGCATCACCTCTACAAAAATATTAGAGAAAGAACCTCGGGCAAGGATTATCTAACTTTATTGGGCCCTAAGTTTTCATTAGCGCCTGCACAGGTTGAAGACCTGTGCCACCAGGGTTGCTAGCCATTTTATCGCACTTTAGCCTTAATTAAACTTTGACATGAGGCTTCCAGGCTAAAGTTATTTTATGCTGATCTGGGCGGCTCTGTCAATCAGGCCGGGGTTTTTTCTATTCGGGCCGGAGGGGCTTCCGGCCAGGCCGGGGTGGACGCGGCCGGGAGCAGATTTTCCACCGCGGCTTCGAGTTGCTCAATCAACGGCGCTAAAGTGGCCGGGTCCAGGGCGGAAATAGCTACCCCATGGTGGACCCTAACTTGCAGTGCGGCCAGCGAGGGGGGCACCAGATCAACTTTATTAAAGACTTTGAGCACTGGTTTATCCTGTAAGTTGAGAGACCTAAGGATGTCTTCGACCGCCTCCATCTGCTCGGCAAAGCGGGGATTGCTGAGATCGATGACATGGAGCAAGAGATCCGCGTCGTCCAGTTCTTCCAGGGTGGCCTTGAAGGCCTCCAACAAATCTTTGGGCAGATCCCGGATAAAGCCCACGGTATCAGTAATAATCACCTCGCGCTCCCGAGGAAAGCGTAGGCGGCGGCTACTGGGGTCCAGAGTGGCAAACAGGCGGTCCTCGGCCTGCACCTGGCTGTGGGTCAGGGTATTGAGCAGGGTGGACTTACCGGCGTTGGTATAGCCGATGATGGAGAGGATCGGCAGGCCCTGACGCTGGCGGGAGCGCCGGCGGACCTGGCGGGAGCTCCTGATCTGATCCAATTCTTGGCGGAGGCGATGCAGGCGTTCTCGCACCCGGCGGCGATCGATCTCCAGTTTGGTTTCACCCGGCCCCCGGCCGCCGATACCGCCGGTGAGACGGGAGAGGGCATCATCGCGTCCGGCCAGCCGGGGCAGCAGATACTTTAATTGGGCCATCTCAACCTGGAGTTGACCTTCCCGACTGCGGGCCCGTTGGGCAAAAATATCCAGGATGAGTTGGGTGCGATCGATCACCTTGAGTTCGGTAACATCAGTAATAGA
>JAQVHY010000181.1 GCA_028695935.1 Desulfobacca sp. | reverse complement strand
CACGCCGCGAGGCCCTGAAGGCCTCGCAGGATGGCAAAGATTACTATTTCTGTTCCGAGGGTTGCCGCAAGCGTTTCCTGCAAGCACCGCACCAATTTGTCTCAGAAAGGAGTTCAGAATGAAATTTTTTATAGATACTGCTGACTTCGATGAAATCCAGGAAGCTTACCGGCTGGGTCTGGTAGATGGGGTGACCACCAATCCGACCCTGTGTTCCAAGGCCGGGTGTCATGATATTGCCGGTTTTCAGGAGCAGATTAAACGGATCTGCGACCTGGTCCAGGCCCCGGTCAGTGCCGAGGTACTGAGCACGCAGAGTGAGGATATGGTCCCGGAGGCCCGGAAGTTAGCCAGTCTCCATGAACAGGTGGTAATTAAGATCCCTATGACCGTGGAAGGCTTGAAGGCTACCCGGATTCTATCCAGTGAAGGCATCAGGGTCAACGTCACCCTGGTCTTTCAGGCGGTCCAAGGGTTGCTGGCGGCCAAGGCCGGGGCGGCTTATGTCAGCCCTTTCATCGGCCGTCTGGACGACATCAATCATACCGGCATGGAAATTGTTGAGCAACTGCTTACCATATTCGATAATTACGGGTTTGATACCGAAGTTATCGTGGCCAGTATCCGCCACCCACTGCACGTCCTGCAGGCGGCCCTGGCCGGAGCTGACATTGCCACGATTCCTTACAAAGTGCTTATGCAACTAATCCGCCATCCCCTCACTGATATCGGCTTGGAAAGATTCCTGGAGGATTGGCAGCGGGTGCAAAGATCATAACCATGAGGCCCAATTCGGTGTCGTTCTGGAATCTGCCTAACACCTTGACCAGTATCCGGGTGGTGGCCATTCCGGTGCTTATCGTGCTGTTGAGCTTTCCCGGCAAAGCCCCTAGTTTCTTCGCCGCGATGTTTTTCCTGGGAGCCGGGATGACCGACCTGTTGGATGGTTTTTTTGCTCGGCGTCAGAGCCTGGTAACCCGCGGCGGCAAATTTATGGATCCCCTGGCTGATAAGCTCCTGGTCTCGGCCGCCCTGATCATGCTCATTGCCCTGGACCGGGTAGCGGCCTGGATGGCCTTTGTGATCATTGGCCGGGAACTGGCCGTAACCGGGCTGCGGGGTCTGGCCGCGGCGGAGGGGATTATCCTGGCGGCTGACCGTTGGGGGAAGATCAAAACCGTGCTCCAGATGAGCGCCTTGTTTGCCTTGATTTTACACTACCCCTATGCCGGGGTCGATTTCCATCAGATCGGCACCATCTTGATCTGGTTGGCACTGGCGGTCACCTTGGCCTCGGGAGTCAGTTATTTTTTAAATTTCTTCCGCCAAACAACTTAAAAGGCCAAAGCATGGCACTGCTTTTATGACTTGACAGCCGCTTAAAATATGATATTTCACTAACCACTCAGGATTAACCGAGGGGGAACACCCCTGCAGGTTCATACCGGTGGTTATTATTAAACAACCTTAGAGTTGGAGGAGGATCATTAGTTGGCAAGACATCGCTCGGCCGTGAAGCGGGCCCGACAGAGCAAAGTGCGCCGCTTCCGCAACATGAGTCGCAAAACCCGGGTTAAACAATTAGTTAAAGCAGTCCGACAGGCAGTAGCCCGCAATCAACCGGAAGAGGCGCAAGCAGCTTTAAAACAAGCGATCCCGGTCATCGACCGGGTGGCGGGCCGTGGCACGCTGCATTGGAAAACCGCGGCTCGAAAAATCTCCCGACTGACTCGCCAAGTCAATTCTCTAACCGCTAGTTCCTGAGAGGAACCGGGGGACAGAGCTCCAGGATTACCTTTTCTAACCATAGCCGCGGAGCTAGAGCAGAGGTTTTTATGCCCTGGTCGGCCCGGTGCAAATTAAAGAGGTGTGACCGCAGCTCGGCAACCCGGAAATGCGCGGCCTGACGCTGCAGTTTGAGGACGATGCCCCGCGGCACCCCCAGACGAGGGGCCTGTTCCTCTACCGGAGTCCCGGAGCGTTGGTAGTCCTGCAGGCGCAGGAGCAGACGCAGTTGCCGGGCGAGCATAACCAGGATTTTGAGCGGCGGCTCTCCCAACTCCAGCAAGCGATTTAAAATCTGTAAGGCCTGCTCCGGTCGTCGCTGGCCCAGGGCATCGACCAGGGCAAAGATCGTAAAACTGCGGCTAGCACAGGTCAATTGGCTAACCAAGGGGGCAGTGATGGTTTTTTCGGCCCCCATGTAGAGAATTAGCTTTTCCAGCTCCTGGGCCAACTCCAACAGATTGTCTCCCACGGTTTCGATCAGGCGCTGAGCCGCGGCCGGAGCCAAAATCTTCCCTTGACGCCGCGCCTCCTGTTCCAGCCAGCGGGGCAAAGCCGCTTCTTTAAGACGAAAAAAACCTAAGGCTGCTTCCTGTTCCTGAAGTCGTCGCCAATAGGGGTTCCGTTCCACCTCCTTAAACTTAAGACCCGGCGCTACTAAGACCAGGCAGGTCTGGGAGGCAGGAGCGTCGAGATAGGACCCTAAAGGTTTTAGTTCTGCGGTCTTATAACGATCGGCATTATAAAGCAGAATAAGCTGCCGGGTCCCCCACAAAGATGGCACCCGCGCCTGGCTGAGGACTTCCGCCAGGCTGGTATCCTCGGCCTCCAGGACAGTCTTTTCCGACGGCTGTTGGTCATCGGCCCTCAACCCGGTTTGCAGGCGTTCCAAGGCCCGGCGGAGCAGAAATTCCTCCTCTCCATAAAACAGATAAACGGGCCGCAGGATTTGCTTTTTGAGGTGCCGTTCCAGGATAGGGTGAGACATAATCAGGCCTTAAAGAATCATGAGAATTTCGTCATGCACCCGCTGGGCCATGGTGGCCGCGGCCTTGCCGATGGACATCTGGCGAGTTGCTTCCCCGTAATGATAATCAGACCTGACCACATAATCGGCATCAATGACTTTTACATCCTTCCATAAGACCTTACCGGACTGACGTTCCTTGAGGACTAAATTAATGGTAAGCGTTACCCGGCGGACCAGAGATTGGTCGATATCACGATAAGCCACCGAAGTATTTTCCACGGTGGTCAGAACCCCCTCCAGAATCACATCCGCTTGATCTTCCTGGGTAGTTAATCGAGCCACCTGGCTGTGGGAAAAGGTATTGATTAAGGCATTGGCAAAAATGGCTTCCAGTCCGACCTCATTAGAACGATTGGTGAAAAGCGGGATGGCCAATTTGGGTTGTATCTGGTAGGTCGTCGGCGCGTTTCCCAGGACATGGTAGCCGCAAGCCGCGGTCGTAATCAGGCTGAGTATGGCTAGCACTAAGGGTAGCAATCGGCGCATAATAGATCTCGGTTTCTTGAGCAAATGGCTTTCGCTTAAATCACGATGTTGACCAATTTCTTGCGAGCCACCACCACTTTTTTGGGCTTTTGGCCCTGGATCAAATCCTTTATACGCGGGTCTTCCAGGGCCAGTTGACACATTTCGTCCTCCCCGGTGGTTACCGGGACCTCGATCTTACTGCGCAGTTTGCCGTTGATCTGGATGACCACCAGACGCGTTTCCGCGGCCTGGGCTTCGGGTTGCGCTATCGGCCAGTCGGCTAACAAGAGCGAAGTCGAGTGTCCCAGGACTTGCCACAGTTCCTCGGCAAAATGGGGGACCATCGGACTCAACATCAAGAGCAGGTTGTCGATGGCCTCCCGCCACACCAAGGCCGCCTGGGGGCCGGCCTCGAAGTTCATATCCTGGCGGTCGCGGGCCAGATATAGTTCATTGACTAATTCCATCATGGCGGCAATGGCGGTATTGAAATGGAACCTGGATTCGATGTCAACCGTCACCTTATGGATAGTTTGATGCACCTGACGGCGTAACTCCCGCAAGCCGGGGGGGAGTTCGGTCCCGGACCCGGAGAACGGCCCGGCCCCGGCCAACTGGTCATGCAGTTCATCAACCAGGGT
>JAQVHY010000069.1 GCA_028695935.1 Desulfobacca sp. | reverse complement strand
CTGCAATACCTGCCCCTTTGATCAGGCCATGTCCAAAACCGCGGAGCACAATATTGCCCTGCGGCAGGCCGGGAAGCCAATGACCGGGAAAAAAGCCGAGATCGTCGGCTGGCAGGACAAGATGCGGCAGCGGGCCGGTCTGAACCAGCAATGCCGCCATATGCTCACCGGTCGGATTCCGGCCTATTATTGTGCCTATAATTACGAGTGTTATCGCTGTCCCTTCGACCAGATGTTGGAGGAGCAGCTTGAGGTGTTTACCCCGCGGCGGCCGCAAGTGCAGGAAATCTTTGGTTTCCAGGTGCCGACCAGCACCTATCTGCATTGCGGCCACGCCTGGGCCGCGGTGGAGAACGCTGGCCGCATCCGCGTCGGCCTGGATGATTTCTCTCAACGGCTGCTGGGGCCGGCGGATGAGATGCAATTACCGGATATCGGCGATGCATCCCGACAGGGGCAGATGGGCCTGGCCCTGGCCCGCAATCATAAGAAGGCGGCGGTCATGGCCCCGGTGGACGGCATCATCGAAGCGGTCAATCCCAAGGTGCGGCGGCAGCCCCGGTTGGCCCATGATGATCCGTATGGCGAGGGCTGGCTGTTTGTCATCAACCCTACCAATCTCAAGCCTAATTTAGAAAATCTGCTCTTTGGGGACGATAATCTGACCTGGACCGATAAACAAGCCCACCACCTTTTGGGGATGTTGGAATCCTCGGTGGGGGTCACTCTCCCCGACGGTGGTGGCATCGTTGATGACGTCTATGGTCACTATCCCGAGCTGGGCTGGGAGCGCCTGGTGCGGGAGTTTTTGTTAACTGGCTAACCGGCCGCGGGTTTGATCGAATTCTGGAGGGGCGCCCCGGCGGGTCGCCCTTAAGGGAATTCGATCACCCCTGGCCTCAAACCCCAATCAATCCTACCTTAGCCTGCGGGATCTACGGCGCCAACCCTGCCTGGGTACTATTAAAAATCGCTTAACGCTCAGACACGTTAGTGATGCCCTGCTGCTCAAGGTAATCGTTCAGCATAATGCGGCAATAATCACAGAAATGCGGGTTTTTTTGGTCTAATTTTTCCAGGCTGCCGGAAAACTGCATGATACAGTCCGGCTGCCGGCAATGCTTCAGATTGCAGGTATGTCCCAGCTCATGCAGCCCGCTCTTGACAATGCGCGGCCAGAAAACATGAGGCGGCGCTAATCGGCCATCTAGTTCCTGGCTCAAGCGATACAAAGAAATTAGGGCGACATCTCCGCCGATCTGCGCCTCGCCAAACACATAAGTCAGGATCGGGATATATAAATCGACCCCGGTCACCCCTAAGACCTTGAACATCCCGGGCGGCAGGTCCTGGGCCAGGTATTCCAGCAGTTGGGTGGAATTATGCTGTTCCCGCACGATGTGATAGGTATGGAGCGGGATCGGTCGGGCCTTCAGCAGTTGCACCGATACGGGCAGGATTCCCGGCAAGGTCGTCTTCAGATGCCGCAGAATCTTCTGATCTACCGACCCTAAGGGGACTAATCCGATGCTGGGCGGGGGTGGCATGGGTTAGCGGCGGTTATCGGCAACAGGTTTTTATCCAAGTTATCATCAGAAAAGTAATATTCTGATTGTAGGGGCGTGATTTATCACGCCCGAAAGGGCGCAATGAATTGCGCCCCTACCCTCAATAAGGACCATGATTATCTAATTGACCCCACAAGGGCTTGAAAGGCGGTTAATTGCAAGTCTTCAGGCCGTATTTTTTGAGTTTATGATAGAGGGTGGTGCGGTTGATCTTCAACACCTGGGCGGTTCGGGAGATGTTGCCCCCCTCGGCCTCCAGCACCTGGGCAATATGCTGGCGCTCCATCTCCTCCAGCGACCGTCCGACCGCCGCCGACCGGTCCGTCGGACCCAAGAACGGCAAATCAGCCAGTTGAATCTGACGGCCCTTGCCGATCACCACCGCCCGCTCAATGGCGTTTTCTAATTCCCGCACATTGCCGGGCCAGTCATAGTTGCGCATGGCCTCCAGGGCCTCGGGGTGAATAGAATCGATTTTTTTATTGGTCTCGGCCGCGTACCGGACCAGAAAGTGTTCGGCCAGCAACGGTATATCGCCGCGACGCTCCCGCAAAGGCGGCACCGGGATGTGGACCACGTTCAGGCGATAGTACAGGTCCCGCCGGAAGGTGCCTTCCTGGATAGCGGCCAGTAAATCCTGGTGAGTGGCGGCAATCACCCGAAAATCGCTGTGCAGGGGGATCGTCCCCCCGACCCGGGTGAATTCGTGGGTCTCCAGCACCCGCAAGAGGTCAATCTGCATTTTCATGGTGATGTCGCCGACTTCATCTAGAAATAAGGTCCCGCTATGCGCCAGTTCCAGGCGGCCCTTTTTGGTAAACTTGGCATCGGTAAAGGCGCCCTTTTCATGGCCGAACAGCTCGCTTTCCAACAGTTGCTCAGTAAAGGCCCCGCAATTAACCGCAATAAACGGCGCATACCCGCGCGGACTCTGGGCATGAATGGCCCGGGCCACCAGTTCCTTGCCGGTGCCGGTTTCACCGGTGATCAGCACCGTGGCATCCGACTGGGCCACGTCCATAATGGTGTCGTAGAGCTGCAGCATGGGTTCTGATTGGCCCACCAGTTCCTCAAAACGGTCGATCTTGGCCACCCGCTCTTTGAGGACAACATTTTCCATGGCCAGAGTCTGGATCTGGACCAGTCGGTCAATGGTCAGGCTAAGCTCTTCCAGGTCAAAGGGCTTGAGGAGATAATCAAAGGCCCCCTGCTTGATGGCCTCTACCGCATCTTCGATAGAGCCATAGGCGGTCATCATCACCACCGCGGTATCCGGGTTCTGTTCTTTAATATGTTTGAGCAGGGTGAGGCCGTCCATCTCCGGCATCTTGACATCGACCAGCATAATATCGTAGTGCTTGGCTGCCGCCTTTTCTAAGGCTTGGGCGCCATGGTCGGCGGTCTCCACCTGATAGCCGTCCCGCTGGAGCCACCCGGCCAGTGACTCCCGGATGATCAGTTCATCATCTACCACTAACAGATTAAATTTTTTGTGGGGAATCAGCATGTTCTTCCGGCCTCCGCGCCGGCAGACGAATAGTAAAGGTGGTCCCCTGGCCGACCACGCTATCGACTCTGATGGTGCCCTGATGTTCCTTGATGATCCCATAGACCACCGAGAGTCCCAGGCCGGCGCCGCCGCCGCCCTTTTTGGTGGTGTAAAAGGGTTCAAAAATCTGGGAATAGTGTTCTTTGGGGATACCCATGCCGGTATCGCTAATCCGCACCCGCACGGCCTTAGTCCCCAGATTCCGGGTGCGAATTGATAACTCACCGCCCTCGGGCATGGCATCCTGGGCGTTCATAAACAGGTTGAGAAAGGCCTGCTTGAGCTGGGCCGGATCGGCCAACACCGGCAGCAGCTCCGGATCATACTGGCGCTTGATCTTGACCCGCTGCAAACCGGCCTGATAGTCCAGGAGAGACAGGGTTTCTTCAATAATTTGATTAATATTGGCCAGTTTGAATTCCGGCCGGGTCTTGCGGGAAAAGGCCAACAGGTTGGAGACGATCTTGCTGACCCGGGTGGTCTCGCTTTCCATCAGACCCAAATAACGCTGAAATTCTTGTAATTCCTGGGGGCTGGCCAGGCCCTCGGCCAGGGTGCGCTGCAACAGTTTGATAAAGGTCAGAATGCCGGTTAAAGGATTGTTGATTTCATGGACGACGCTGGCCGACAGCTTCCCCAAAGAGGTCATCTTGTCGTCATGCAGCATACGCGACCGGGCCATCACCTCCTTGGTAATATCCTGCGACAGTTCCACCACCCGGGTGGCCTTACCGGTCTCATCAAACAGCGGGTGACAGACGACGTGATAATAGCGCTCCTGTCCCTGCCGATCATAGTGGACATGTGTCCCTGAGGCTGGTTTGCCGGTCCGCAGGGCATCCTTGAGGGGGCAGGGATGATCCGGAGTAGAGCACGGCTGATCCACATGATGGGAGATCTGGTAGCAAAACTTGCCCACCACTTCGCTGCGGGCTAGACCCGCCATCTCCAGATAGGCCCGATTAACCTCAATGATGCGGTAATCGGCGTCAATCACCACCATGTTATCTTGAATACCATTGAGGATGGTCTCTAAAAAGATTTTCCCGGCATTCGCCTGCTTGAATAGATGTTGAGCCTTTTCCTCCGATTTTTGCAAGTCTTCTTCCAGCCGCTTCTGCGGGGTGATGTCTTTAATGACCTCAATAACTCGTTTCCTGGTCCCACCCTCCCGGGGGAACAGCGGGGCCATGCTGATCTCATCAAAACTGACTTCGCCATCCAGCCCTGCACAACGATGAATTACCTGGACCGTGGTACCTTTCTCTAACACCTCTTCCAACGGACAGAAAAGCCCCCGCTGATGACAGGGGGCGTCCAAGTGCCGCAAGACCTGGTAACAGCGCTGGCCCCGCACCTGGCCTTCAGTGGTCTGAAAGCGATTTAGAAAGGTGAGATTGACCCACTCCACGGTATAGTCGGGATTAAGGACCAGTACCGGATCGGGCAAATGATCGAATATGCGTTGAAACCGGTTGCGTTGGGTGGACAACCGGATCTCGCTTTCGATCTTTTGACGGAACTGATCTTCGGCCAGCCGCAGGAGCTCATAGAACAGCCGGGCTTCGACATGGTCAATGACCTGGGTGGTAGCCGGCTTGATGCGAATCAATTCTTCCCGCACCTTGGGATTGCCGGTAAGTTCCATGATCAGGTCCAGATTTTGCTGTAGCAACTCCCGATAATTGAGAAAGGTCAGAATCCCCAAGGCCTGAGCCATGGCCATCCCCGGAGCCTGGGGATTACGATCGGCCACTCCTAAGATCTGAATACGGTCCTGCCGCTGGCGATCTCCGGTGATCAGCCGCAACACCTCGGAGCCGCCTCGCCCGGCACCGACCAACCCGACTTTAAGGGGCTCGGGAGTCTTGGGGGGCGCAAAACCTTTGGCGATCAGGTCCCAAAAATCATCCCAGGGATAGGGCCGCTCGCCGGTCAGCACCGTGACCTGGGGCGGGCGTTGCCGTTCCAGCTCCTGAGACACCTCGGGCTGGCCCGCGGCATCAAAAATCAGATCCAGCCCTTCGAGGTTAAGTAACTCAGTATAGCGTGCGGTAGTAAAGATGCCGTGGCGTTGGGCGTATAACCGGCCGGGAGCCTCGGGGTTGACATCCGCCACCCCGATTACCTGGAGGTATTGATGGCTGTTCTGCGGCGGCACCAAGGCCTCCAAGAGAGCCATACCCTGGCGCCCGCCGCCGACGATAGCTACTTTATACTGACTCGAATTAACCGTCATGTTCAGCGCCGCATTATAAAGATTTTTTCTCCCAGTAGTATATCATAAATTGCTTATCTATTGAATTTTAATAAATTTCCGTATGGGGCTAATGGTCTGCTCCTTGCCGGGGTAATACTAACAGGATTTATACTTAATCAAGGTTTTGGTCAACCTGACTAACCTTTCTTATACCTTCTTGAACAAAATTTTTAACTATGTTCAATTTTCTATCCCTCAATATTATTAATGATATTAATTACTAATCGGTATTTGCTTTATATCATGTTTAATCCATGAAACATCAAAAACAGCGGATAATCTAAATTAGCCAACGATATCAATATATTTTGTTTTGGCAATATTTTTGCAGAATAAAATGGTTATATAAATCCCATCAAAATCAATGCCGACGCAAGTTATTTCTGTACTCTAGATTTTAGAGGTGAATGGGACCAAGGCTTTGGTTTCCAATAAAATAATTAAGAGGATAGAGTACAGGTGGACATATATAGGAGGACCAGACTAAGCCGGGGGAGGTGATATAGTGTAATGCCTCGTGGGCCCCAGGGTCCACCTATTTTTGCCGTTAATACTAAGGAGGGTATAAAAAAAATGAAATTTGGGCAAAAAATTGTACTAACCGCGTGGTTATTGGCCATAGCAGTAGTCTTCATACCGTTAAGCGCGGCTGCCAGTCCTATTCTGGCGGACCTGACCGGGACAAGGTCTACACCCAGCACATCCGGCCTGACCGCTGACCCCGCGCTTGGCACCTGGGATAACGGCGGCTTTAGCATCGCATGGGTGATTACGGCCAATGCTGATACACTTCCGGATTATCACTATAAATATACCATTACGACCCCGACGGTCGGCGGCCCCGATTTGAGCAATTGGGTCTTGGAAATCACCGCGGGTAAAACAGTTGCGGATTTTGCAAATATCGAACTCAACGGCTCCACTTATACGGTATTGGCCGGCACGTACGACAGTTTAGGAAACCAGGACTTGCCAGACCCCATTTATGGTATCAAGTTTGACGATGTCCCCCCTGACAACAACGTGAATATCTTTGAGTTTGACACCGATTTGCCTCCGGTCTGGGGGGATTTCGGTGCCAAAGGCGGCCAGCAATTGGTTTATAATAAGGGTATTGCAGTGGATCCGGAGGTCCCCGTTAATACCATTAATTACATTGCCCGGCCCGACGGCGCGTTGGTCCCGCTTCCGGCCACCCTGCCCCTTGTCGGCTCCGGTCTGGTGGTCTTGGGTTATTGGGGTTATCGTAGGCGTTCATAAGCTTTAGATCAATCTAAACATTTAACTTCAACCGGCAGGGCTGCGGCCCTGCCGGTTTTTTTGGCGTTTTTAAAGAAAGTTATCTAAACCTTGCAAATTGAAGCCGGCGTTCGCAGGTCCGCAAAGATAATCAACCTGTTTGCACAAATAACCCGGACAAATTTATTTGGGATTTGCCTAAACCACAAATTTATTGACATTGCCGGCTCCAGGCTGTTAAATTTAAAAGCTTTGAATGTTATTTAAAGGAGTTTGGGAATGATCCAGGCGGTCCGCGGTATGAAGGACCTGTTGCCGACCGAGGCAGCCCGCTGGCAGGCCATCGAACAATTGGCCCGCCAGGTCTTCCAGTGCTATGGTTTCCAGGAAATCCGCCTGCCGCTCTTGGAGCGCACCGAACTCTTCGCCCGGTCCATCGGGGAGTCCACCGATATTGTGGAAAAGGAAATGTACACCTTCAACGACCGGCATGGAGATTCCCTGACCTTAAGGCCGGAGGCCACCGCCTCGGTGGTACGGGCCTTCATTGAAAACCATCTGGATCAGGGGGCGGGGGTCAAGAAGTACTTTACCATCGGCCCGATGTTTCGCTATGAACGGCCCCAGAAAGGGCGTTATCGCCAGTTCCATCAGATCAACTGTGAGGCCTTTGGGGTGGACGCCCCGGAGTTGGATGCCGAATTGATCCTGATGCTGATGGATCTGCTGGAAAAATTCGGCCTAGATCAAGTCAGACTGATCATCAATTCACTGGGCTGTCCCGGCTGTCGCCCTGGCTTTAAGCAGGACCTGACCGAATTTCTGGCCCGTCAGGTCGAGCATCTCTGTCCGGACTGTCAACGCCGGGTCGCCACCAATCCTCTTCGGGTGTTCGATTGTAAGTCTAAGACCTGCCAGGAGATGGTCACCGCGGCGCCCACCTTGCAGGAGCAACTATGTCCCGATTGTCGGCGGCATCTGGACCGGGTTTTAGAGCTAATCAGTGGTTTCGGACTTAGCTTTGAGGTCAATCCGCGCTTGGTCCGGGGGTTGGATTATTATACTCGGACCGCCTTTGAGGTGGTGACCACCCAGTTGGGGGCCCAGGATGCCATTGCCGGCGGTGGCCGTTACAATGGCTTGGTTAAGGCCTTGGGCGGGCCGGATCTCCCGGCCATCGGTTTCGCCATTGGTCAGGAACGGCTGGCCGCGTTATTAACTGACTCGCGCCTGGGATCGGAGCCGCACCCCTTCCTGTTTATTGCCGCGCTGGGGGCAGCGGCTCGCTATCGGGGTTTTCAACTCTTGCAAGAAATTCGTAAGTTAGGACTAGCGGCTGAAATGGAATTTACCGATCGCTCTCTGAAGGCCCAGATGAGCATCGCCGACCGCCGTAAAGCCACTTATGTGTTGATTCTGGGGGACCGCGAGTTGGCCACCGGCGAGGCCCCGCTACGTCACATGGCGGGTGGCGGCCAGGAAACTATGGCATTGGCGGGATTGGCCCCGGCCCTGGCCCGCCGGTTTGCCGCTGAGGAAGGAACCTGAGGTGTTAGATACGCTCCACGGCTTAAAGCGGACGCATTCCTGCGGGGCTTTACGGGCCGGTGATGTAGGTCAAGAAGTGGTATTAATGGGCTGGGTGCTGCGCCGCCGTGATCATGGCGGACTGATCTTTGTGGATTTGCGCGATCGACAAGGCATCACTCAGGTGGTCTTCAACCCCGAGGTCAACTCCGAGACCCATCTCAAAGCCCATGTCTTGCGGGACGAATATGTCCTGGCGGTGCGCGGGGTAGTCTTCCTGCGGCCCGAATGCATGGTTAACCCCAATCTGCCGACCGGCGAGATCGAAGTGATGGTTGAGGAATTACGGCTCCTTAATTTATCTAAAACCCCGCCCTTTGAGTTAGAAAACTATAAGCCCGATACTTCCGAGACCATCCGTCTGCGTTACCGTTATCTGGATCTACGTCGTCAATCCCTGATGGACAATCTGGTGCTCCGGCACCGGGCCGCCCAGGTAGTGCGGGGCTATCTCAACCATCAGGGCTTTATCGAGATCGAGACCCCGATCCTGACCCGCAGCACCCCGGAGGGGGCCCGGGATTACCTGGTGCCCAGCCGCACCAACCCGGGGCGTTTCTTTGCCCTGCCCCAATCACCGCAGCTTTTTAAGCAACTGCTGATGATGGCCGGCGTTGATCGCTATTATCAGATTTGCCGTTGTTTCCGGGATGAAGATTTGCGCGCCGACCGGCAGCCGGAGTTTACTCAGATTGATCTGGAGATGGCCTTTGTCTCTGAGGAAGATGTCATTATGGTGGTTGAGGGTCTGATGGCCGATCTGTTCCGGGAAATATTGGGGAAAGAGCTATCCTTGCCTTTCCCCCGTCTCACCTATGAGGAGTGCCTGGATCGCTTTGGAGTGGATCGACCTGATCGGCGCTTCGGCCTGGAGTTGACTGAAGTGACCGATATTGTCGGTCAGGCCGAGTTCCGCCAGTTTGCCGAGGTGGTGGCCCAGGGAGGCATTGTCAAGGCCATCCGGGGGCCGGGGTTGGCCCGCTTATCCCGCAAGGATCTGGATGAGTTAACCGATTTCGTGGGCATCTTTGGAGCCCAGGGGCTGGCCTGGATCAAGCTCACGGAATCGGGTTGGCAGTCGCCCCTGGCCAAATATTTTACTCCCGAACAGCGCCAGGCCCTTAACCAACGTCTGCAAGCTCAAGTCGGGGACTTGCTGATGTTTGTCGCTGATTTACCCCCGGTGGTAAATACCGCCCTGGGACAGTTACGCCTGCATCTGGGTAAAAGAGAGAAACTGATCCACCCCGACACCTACGATTTTGTCTGGGTCACTCACTTCCCGCTGTTGGAATATGACCATGAACAGAAACGGCATGTGGCCGTGCATCACCCCTTTACTGCGCCCTTGGAAGCAGATCTGGGACTATTGGAAACCAATCCCGGGGCAGTCCGGGCCCGATCTTATGATCTGGTGCTCAACGGCAACGAGATCGGCGGCGGCAGCATCCGTATCCATCGCCGCGCAGTCCAGGAACGCATCTTAAAGATCTTGGGAATAGCGGAGGACGAGGCCCAGCACCGCTTTGGCTTTTTGTTAGAGGCTCTGGAATACGGCGCCCCGCCCCACGGCGGCGTGGCCTTTGGCTTTGATCGGCTGGTAATGGTCCTGGCCGGGGCTAAATCTATCCGCGAGGTAATCGCCTTTCCAAAAACCCAGAAGGCGGTCTGTCCGCTGACCCAGGCCCCGGCCGCGGTTGATCTCGGCCAGTTGCTGGAATTGGGGCTGCGGTTGGATCGCTAACATGGGGGTGACTCCGGTTCAAACGATCGCCAGCGCGTCATACCGGATTTGCGGTTGTTAAATTTTTGTAGTAAAATTTTGTGGGTAATAAAACCGTGCAAGTCTGTCCTGGAAAGTTGACTAGCAAATCTAGCCTAGCTTGATTCAGGCCAATCCCTAATCAAGCTGAGTGGGAAATTTTAATATAGTCTGGAGTTAAATTATGGCCCGTTGGAATAAGGAGCGTCGGCTTCTCGATCATGAACACACCAGCTTCTGGCAGCATCGGCTGCAGGAGGTTGATCGTCCCAATCTGATGCGGGGGGTTTTCCCCTATAGTGAAATAGCCCGAATCGACTTTGATTATAAATTTGTCATGCCTTGTCCCGCCGAAGAAATGGTCATCACCGATACTACCTTTCGGGATGGGCAACAGGCCCGACCGCCCTATACCGTCCGGCAGATCGTCGATATCTTCGATATGTTACATAAGCTGTCCGGCCCTAACGGGGTCATCCGGCAGTGCGAATTTTTCCTGTACAGCAAAAAAGACAAAGAGGCGGTCGAACGGTGCCTGGCGCGGGATTATAAATATCCGGAGATCACTGGCTGGATTCGGGCCAAACCTGAGGATCTACCGTTAGTCAAAGAAATGGGGCTGCGGGAGACCGGTATCCTGACCTCGGCTTCGGATTATCACATCTTTTATAAGATGGACCTGGATCGCCGCCGCGCCTTTGATAACTATCTGCGGATTGTCAATGCCGCCCTGGAACTGGGAATCGTGCCCCGCTGTCATCTGGAGGATGTCACCCGAGCCGACATCTACGGCTTCTGTGTTCCTTTCGCCATCGAACTGATGAAGCTGCGGGAGCAATCGGGCATCGATATTAAGTTGCGGCTCTGTGATACCCTGGGTTACGGCGTTCCTTATCCAGGGGCGGCGCTGCCCCGAGGGGTGCCCCGTCTGATCCGGGCCTTTGTGGAGGATGCCGGGGTGCCCAGCCATCTATTGGAATGGCATGGTCACAATGATTTCCACAAAGTTTTCATCAATGCCACCACCGCTTGGCTTTACGGCTGTGGCGCGGTCAACGGCAGCCTCCTGGGATTCGGGGAGCGCACCGGCAACACCCCGATCGAGGCCCTAGTTGTTGAATATATCGGCCTGCATGGTGATACACGCGGTATAGATACCACGGTGATCACCGATATCGGGCAGTATTTTGAACGGGAATTACATTATCAGATTCCTCCCAACTATCCCTTCGTGGGCAAGGATTTCAATGCTACCAGCGCCGGCATTCACGCTGACGGCCTGATGAAAAATCAAGAAATCTACAATATCTTTGATACCGAGAAGATCCTGAAGCGGCCGATCACCATTACTATCACCGATAAAACCGGTAAGGCCGGGATTGCTCATTGGCTCAATAGTCGTTTAGGGCTGACCGGCGAGCAGGCCATCGACAAGCGTCATCCTGGGGTTATTAAGATCTCGAATCGCATTACCGAGATGTATAATGAAGGGCGAGTGACCTCCATCTCGAATAACGAGATGGAAATTCTATCCCGCAAGCATCTGCCCGAATTATTTGTCTCGGAGTTCGATCTGTTAAAGAAAAAGGCCCGCGAGGTGGCGGCGCACCTGGCCGAAGACCTGGCTGAACGGGAGGAAATCCGCACCATGGTGCCGGGGACGATGGAACCCGTCATGCAAGAGGTGCTTGACGCCAATCCATTCATCCAGTTTATGTATGTCACTAATCTGGAAGGTAAAAAGATTACCCGGAACATTACCCACATTATCGACCGGGCCAAATACGAGACCATGAAACTGGATGCGGATCTTTCGGATCGCTCCTGGTTTATCGAACCGTTGAAATCGGGTAAAGTATATGTATCTGATTTCTATACATCTTTCTTCACAAAGGCCCTATGCATCACCGTGAGTGCGCCCATCCGCAACGAGGAAGATGAAATTCAGGGGGTGCTGGGCCTGGATATTCGGTTCGAAGCGCTGGCCAAGATGGAGCGGGATGGTGAATTGGAGGCTAACTCCCGGGAGTCTAGTCCGGTTAAGCCTAAATTTTAGCTAACTATACCGGGCCAGGACACGATTGACCTTGACAATAAAGCATAGTTGCTCATACAGTTAACCACTTAATTTGCACCAGGGCGGTGCCGTGATGTATTTTGGGGAAGTCATCGGGGCCTTAGTTTGTGGGCTAGCCGTATTATTGCTGGTTGGCGGTCTGCTGGCCCTATTTCTCTATTTGCTCCCGACCCTGCTAAATTGGGGGGAAAGAGCCGTCTCTCCCATGAAATCCCCGGAAGAGCCTGAATCTTTATCTCCCACCCTGTTGCCAGTTAAACCGGAAGGCGTACAATCACCTCCCCGCGCGGTGGCCTGGGATCAACAAGGTCAGTCTGAACTGGTCGATCCCAGGATGGTTGCCGCCATCGGACTGGCTCTCTCCCTATACCTAGAAACCACGCCAGGCCTGGGGCTGAGCCGCCCACCCGGTTCCAGACCAACCTCCCCCTGGGCACTGGCCGGACGCTGGCAGGCCATGAACGCTCGCCTCGCGGTCAGAAAGAGGTAATCCCGTGCGCCATTTTCAGATAACCATCGGTTTAGAAGATTACGATATAGAGATCCTGGAGGTAACCGGTGATCAGGCCCGCGTTAAAGTTAATGGCGTGCTTTATGAAGTTGATTACCGGCTCCCGACGCCTCAACCCGGTCCGAGTCTGAAGACCGAGCCACTCCGGCCCGCTCCGTCGAGCCCGCCACCGCCCCCGAAACCGATACCCGCGCCCGCGGCCCCGTCACCCCCAACGCCCGAAAAGCCGGTCGGGCTGGTAGAACCGGTGGGGCTTGGTGCCGTGGTCGCGCCCATGCCGGGTATGATCCTGGAGGTGCTGGTCCAGGTCGGGGATCAGGTCCAAAGTGGCGACACCGTAGCCAAGCTGGAAGCCATGAAGATGGAAAATGATCTTCGCACCTCGGTTTCGGGAACGGTAACCGAAGTCCGGGTAGCTAAAGGGTCCAGCGTCTCGGTCGGCGAAGTTCTGGTCGTGGTGGCGGAGGCCTGAAAGTGGCGGCCCATGCCGGGGTAGCAGGAGCAGCAACCCAGGGCTTTCCACTGGTGGCCGCCTTCTTCATAACCTTACTAGCCTTAGGGCTATTCTATCTGGCCATTGCCAAACGTCTGCGCCCGCCATTTTTACTGCCTCTGACCGCCGGACTGATCCTGGCCAACCTGCCGGATCCCTCCTTGATGTCTCACCTCAAGCCTTTTCTGGTAATTCTCGACGCCGGTCTCGATAACGGCCTTTATCCAGCCCTGATCTTTTTGGGCTGGGGGGCCAACGCGGATTTAAGCAGCGTCATCGCCCATCCCCGTCAGTTATTGCTGGCCCTGGTCGCTCCCGCGGGCATCTTTCTGGCCATCCTCTTGGCCTGGGGGCTCGGGATTAACCCAAAGGAAGCCGGCGCCATCAGCATGATCGGCGGCGGCGAATCCATCAGCACGGTCTTTTTAGCCTCCCGCCTGGCCCCGGAACTGGTCGGCCCTTTAGGATTGCTGGCCTTTCTGGCTATTGGATTTTTGCCGCTGATTCAACCATCGTTAATGCGCCTGCTGACCACCCCCGCGGAACGGATGATCTATATGCCGCCGATGCGTAAGGTGACCAAGAGTGAGAGCCTGGGCTTTGCTCTGGGCGGTCTGCTGATTACCGGGCTGTTGGTGCCCCGCGCCATACTGCTGACCGGTCTGTTTTTCTTAGGCAATATTATCAAAGAATCCGGCGTCAGCGATCGCCTGGCCCGCACCATCTCGGTGGGCATGCTGGATGTCGTCATTGTCCTCTTCGCTCTTGATCTGGGAACCCGTTGCCAGGCCAATTTATTGCTATCATTGAATTTTATAAAGATGATGGGGTTGGGCGGGCTGGCATTGGTGCTGGTCACCGTCATGGGCATTGTGGCTATCAAGTTGGCTAATCTGGTTTTCGAACAAAAGATCAATCCCCTGGTCGGGGCCGCGGCAGTGGGTCTGGTACCGGATGCGGCTCAGATGGTGCATCTGGTCAGCCGTCAGGAAGATCCTCGTAATTACTTGTATATCCATGCCCTGGCCTCCAATCTGGGGGGCCTGATCGCCGCCACCCTGACTGCCGGCCTGCTCTGGGCCATGTGGGGGGGGTGAGTTTCGAGTTCAGAGTTTCGAGTTTTTAGTTTTTAGTTGGTGGTTTTTGAGACTGGGAAGCCATAGCTCCCCAAAAAGTTATTTTCTTAAACATAAATTAAGGTAGGCAGTGCCCACCTTACGTCGGTTATGAAGACTTAAGGAGAGCGACCAAATGGAATATGAAAAAAGGCCCACCAGGGAACACCATCACAAAGGAAAATCATCTGAGAGACTTTTAGACAAGACGATAATTATTAGAGAGTTGGGAATTCACCCTGGACAGATAATTCTGGACGCCGGTTGTGGCAATGGCTATATGTCCAAGCTGTTCTCGGAGGCGGTGGGAAGCACCGGCAAAGTATTTGCCCTGGACCCAGACGAAGAATCCATAGCTGCCCTTCGAAGTGAAACGGTTGGAACGAATATCGAGGCGATAGTAGGAGATATTAGTACGACAACGGAACTGGAGAAATCGTCCATTGATCTCATCTATGTTTCGACAGTATTACATGGTTTTTCAGCCGCTCAAGTCCGGGGCTTTCGGGACGAAGTCAAAAGACTGCTTAAACCCGGCGCCAGGCTGGCCATTATCGAAATAGAGAAACGTCCTACTCCCTTCGGTCCGCCCCTGGATATCAGGTTCTCTCCGGAAGAGTTGCAACAAGCACTACCCTTGGCCTCTTTGGACACAGTGCAGGTTGGTGAGTACTTCTACCTGCAGATGTTCGAGAACAGGGTGGAGAGTTAAGCGGGAAGGTCTGAGGTTGATTGAACGAATATCGAGCTGCGGATCTTGAATTTTCAAAGTCGATCGGTATTTCCCTAAAATGGTAAGTTAGCTCACAGGACAGCATTTATCCAAAGTTAAGGAGGTTTCTTCTCGAAACTCAAAACTCGAAACTCGAAACTCACATATATAATCTGTCAGGATGAGCGCGCCACTCATCCGGGAGAGGGAGGAAAACTGATG
Source organism: Desulfobacca sp. (assembly GCA_028695935.1). Classification (GTDB taxonomy): domain Bacteria; phylum Desulfobacterota; class Desulfobaccia; order Desulfobaccales; family Desulfobaccaceae; genus Desulfobacca_B. Next base: position 2,079 of record JAQVHY010000069.1, on the reverse strand, counting down.
TTTGATAAACAGAAATTGGAGGAGCTACGCGCCGCCCGGGTTAAATATCAGGAGGCCGTAGACAAGACCCTGAAAAAGATGTCGGAGCGCAAGCCCGAGTTTGTCAATACCTCGGGTATTCCGATAGAGCGGGTCTATACGCCGTTGGAAATGGAGGACTTTGATTACCTGGAGAAGTTGGGTATGCCCGGCCAATATCCTTACACCCGGGCCGTGCAGCCCACCGCCTATCGCGGCCGTTTCTGGACTATGCGCCAGTACGCCGGGTTCGGCTCCGCCGAGGAAACCAACGAACGCTATCATTACTTATTAAAGGCGGGACAGACCGGCCTGTCGGTGGCCTTTGATCTGCCCACCCAGATCGGTTTTGACTCGGACCACGAACTGGCCCAGGGCGAGGTCGGCAAGGTCGGGGTGGCCATCGATTCCCTCTGGGATATGGAAAATTTGTTCAAAGGCATTCCGCTGGACAAGGTCAGCACCTCGATGACCATCAATTCCCCGGCCGCCATTGTCATGGCCATGTACCTGGCCCTGGCCGAAAAGCAGGGCATCTCTTTTGGGCAGTTACGGGGCACCATTCAGAATGACATTCTAAAGGAATATCCGGCGCGGGGGACCTATATCTTCCCGCCCCGGCCGTCGATGCGGATTATCACCGATATTTTCGCCTACTGTTCCCAGGAAGTGCCCCAATGGAACAGCATCAGCATCAGCGGTTATCATATCCGCGAGGCCGGGTCGACCGCGGTGCAGGAAGTCGCCTTCACCCTGGCCAACGGTTTTGCCTATGTCGAAGCCGCCATCAAGGCCGGGTTGGCGGTTGATACCTTCGGCCCCCGATTGTCCTTTTTCTTTAATTCCCACAATGACTTCTTTGAGGAGGCGGCCAAATTCCGGGCGGCCCGGCGCCTCTGGGCCCGGACCATGAAGGAGCGCTTTGGAGCCAAAGACCCGCGCTCGTTGATGCTGCGCTTCCACACTCAGACCGCGGGTTGCACCCTGACTGCGCAGCAGCCCTTGAATAATATTGTCCGGGTCGCCTTCCAGGCCATGAGCGCGGTCCTGGGCGGCACCCAGTCTTTGCATACCAATTCCATGGATGAGGCCCTGGCCCTGCCCTCGGAATTGGCCGTGCAGGTAGCGCTGCGCAGCCAGCAGCTCATCGCCTATGAAACCGGGGTCACCGACACCGTGGACCCGCTGGCCGGTTCCTATTATGTCGAAAAACTTACCGACGAAATCGAGGCCAAGGCCCAGGAATACATCGACACTATTGAAAAGCTGGGCGGCCCGGTGGCAGCCATTGAGAAAGGCTATATCCAGAAAGAGATTCAGGAAAGCGCCTACCGGTATCAGAAAGAGATCGAATCCGGGGAGCGGATTATCGTCGGGTTGAACAAGTTCCAGGTCGAAGAGGAGCGGCCCAAGGAACTGCTGCGGGTCGACCCCTCAGTGCGGGACAAACAGATTGCCCGGTTGAGTGATTTGAAATCGCAGCGCGATGCCGCGGCGGTCACCAAGGCCCTAACGGAGGTCAAGCACGCGGCCCAGACCGAGGCCAATCTGATGCCGCCCATCCTGCAGGCGGTTAAATCCCTGGCTACCTTGGGAGAGATCTGCGATGTGCTGCGTGAGGTGTTCGGTGAATATGAGGCCGCGCCGATTGTCTGAAGACTTTAAAGGTTTACCATGAATCAAAGGTCACTATTTACCGTGAAAATCCCCCTAAATCCCCCTTTAAAAAAGGGGGACTCAAAAGCGGTTGCCCTATTTCCTCCTTTTTTAAAGGGGGACTTAAAAGCGGTTGCCCTATTTCCTCCTTTTTTAAAGGGGGACTTAAAAGCGGTTGTCCTATTTCCTCCTTTTTTAAAGGGGGACTTTAAAGAGGTCACCCTACTCCCTCCTTTTTTAAGAGGGGACTTTAAGGAAGTTGCCTTATTCCCTTTTTTTATAAAGAGGTGCTTTAAGGAGGTTGCCTTATTTCCCCCCTTTTATAAAGGGGGGATAGGGGGGATTTTTATTAACGGGTGCGGCCAACCTATGGCCATCACTTTTTTATAAGGAAAGAAGGAGAAA
>JAQVHY010000001.1 GCA_028695935.1 Desulfobacca sp. | reverse complement strand
TGTCCATCTACCAGACCGTCGGCAAACAGAGCGACTTTTTCTAAAACTTCCGGGACCGCGTTAACCACCCCAGGGAAATTCATCATTTCCGCCAGTCCGAGGACTCGGGGATGGTGGCGATACGCCTGCAATGCTGCCAGCCCTAAGCTGGCCCCCGAAGTCCCCAGGTGCGAAGCCGGGACACAGGAAGGCAGCATCAGGAAGAGATCTAAAGGCAGCCCCTCGCTGGCTGTCAGCATATAATCCAAACCTTTGGTTCCCATGACATTGGCAATTTCATGAGGATCAGCTACTATGGCAGTGGTCCCCCGAGGCAGGGCCGCGCCGGCGAACGCCGCGGGCGTAAGCATAGTGCTTTCCAGATGAATATGACCATCGATTAAACCGGGAGCGATAAATTGACCGGTAACCTCCAGGCTGGGACCCTGATAATTGCCCAACCCGACGATGACTCCGTCAAATAATGCGACATCGGTTTTCAGCAAGCTGCCGGTGAACACGTTTACTACTTGACCTCCGGTTAACACCAGGTCAGGGGGAATAGTGCCGCGAGCGGCGAGAATCCGTTTTTTTAGTCTTTCTATGGGCATAGCAGGTTATCCTTGCTAATTGGTTATGCTGAAAATTAAGGGAGTTAAAGGGTATGAAAGCAAGGTTACGATAAGGGCTTAAATTAGCCCTATCTTAATAATCTTGAAAAGTGAAGGCAAGATTTTTTCAGATTATTGGCGGGGGTAGAAAAAAATTTTTTGGGTTCTCCGGTTTTTCCGTTTGCTCCCTAAATCAAAGCGGTGGTCAGTTGTCCTAGCGGCTGACCAGCGTGCATTGTCCTTCCGCTACTTAGCCTTAGCCCGGGACAGGTCTAATCCTACCAAGACTTCACCTTTGCTCATTTGGAGCTGTTGGGCAATTTCCTCCACTGAGTAGCCTTGCTGATGCAAAAACTCCAACCTGTCCAGGATCGAGCCGGCGGATGGCGGAGTTTTGGCATTATCAGGTAAGGTACTGGAACTAGATCTTGAGGCAGTCCGTTTTTCCAAAGTTTGGAGTAATTCTCGGGCAGCGTTGAGCCGGAGGTCAAGTTGTTTAATGGAATTGTGGATAAGGTCTTTTTCGCGGTTAAGATTTCCTAATAGCTGATCCTTGAGCTGCTGGGTTTCGGCAAGCAAATTTTGCAGTGCCTCAGAATTTAAGCTAGTCTTGCCAAGCTTTTTGATCTTAAGAAGAAAATAGACTAGGGCCCCAACTAATAGGGCTTCCACGCCTAACTGGGCAAAAATCCAGTATTCGATATTAGTTATAGCCATAATCATTTAGACCAGTTCAAACCAAGATATCAATGATGTGATCATTATTTTCGGTTTTGCCATTTTCCGCAGCTTTTTTGGTCTTTGGAGGATGTTTTTGAAGTTTCTTGGGTGAGGATGACGTTTCTCTGTCTTCCTCACCACTTGGCCTCGTTTCCCTGATCTTTTCGCTAGAAAGAACTTTTTCGGTCGGGAAAAGAGTGATCAACTTGGTATTGCCGGAATCCAGGCTATCCATGGGATCATAGCTATTTCTAAGGTAATTTAAGGGAATTACATTTTATTTTGACCGACGTAATCAAGGCTGTGTTGAAAAACTGGTTTAACCGCTGCGATAAGTAAGTTTCGGAGGGCTGCTCCATAGGGTTACTGACTTTATTTTCTTCGGAAACCAAACACTTAAAAATCTCTTGTCGGAGTTCAAGTCGGTGATTATCTAAATACTTTAATTTATCGGGTTGGTTGAGCTCGAGGGTTATTAAGACCGTGTGGAGTTTTAACTGTGAATCATGAGATTGTAGAAGGTAGAATGGCTCTAAGGCAAAGCAAAGGTTTGAAGACGTAGTTTGTGGTTGACAAACTACCTCCATCTTCATCAACGGAGCAGGAGGTAGAGTTGGTTCCGGAGCAGCAGTCACCGCGGCAGGGACAGTTAAGGCCAAGGCCACGAATAAACCAACCAGTGTCAAGCTAAATCCCGGATTTCGTCGTTGCAGCCAGATGGATAATAATTGTCCAATGATTAGTGAGCGAGGTTTAGAGGCTAAGTTTTGCTCAACATAGTATCTCAAGATCATCCGGCTTTCCGATAAGAATCTATAATTTTTCAGCATATTCACGAAGTTTACCTCGCAGCCGAGCGATCGCCTGACTGTGTTTTTGGGAAATCCGGGATTCGGTATAACCCATGATTTCACCAATTTCTTTCATAGTTAATTCTTCATAATAATAAAGGGATATCAATAATTTTTCTTTGTCAGGGAGGGATTCGATAGCGTTCATAATGGCCTCGCGCAATTCCGCGCAATAGACCGAAATAAAAGGATCTCGATACTTTTCGTCTTGAAGCGTTTCATACAATTCATCTTCCGGCAATTCAGGGACACTGTTCCAGAGGACATCAATATCGATTAGCGATACCGTCTTGGTCTCATCTAAAAGACGGTAAAAATCTTCTAAACTTAATTGGAGGGCGCCGGCCACTTCCTCAGCTTCGGCGGGTCGCCCCAACTCTTTTTGAAGAGTGGCATACGCTTTTTCGATTACACTGGTTTTCTTACGGACTGACCGCGGAATCCAATCAAGGCTGCGCAATTCGTCTAAAATAGCACCTTTTATTCTAAACTCGGCGTAAGTTTTGAAGTCGATATTTCTCCGGGGATCAAATTTTTGAATGGCATCGAGGAGCCCCAGCATTCCCGAACTGATCAAATCATCCATAGATATGTGGGGGGGGAGACGCAAGGCCATGCGACTGGCGATATACTTAATCAGGGGTGCATATTGCATCACCATACGTTCTTGCCACTCTGGATCAATCTTCTCCGGCCAATTATATTGCGGAGGAGGTTGACCCACTTGAACGGCGAGATTTTTTTCCATGATCACTTACTCCTTCTTAGGGCACCCTTAGACCTTAAGTTTGACCAGGCGTCGCCAAAAAAATTTTATATTACCATCAAGCCGCGGCCCGGGCTTTAATTCCATGAGTTTCTGGGCTAGTTCGGTAAAACTTCGGCTTACCGAGGAGCGCGGAAAAAGCTCCAAAACTGCCTGTTGTTTCAATATTGCTTTGTGAATGGCCTCATCTTGAGGGATGAAACCGAGGTAATCAATAGAAACCTCACCTCCCAGAAAGCGATCCGCAACCTTGGTTAAATTGCGATAGACCATCTCGGCCTCTTTGGGCTGGGAGAGACAATTTATCAAGAGTTTGAATCGTTTTTCGGCATACTTGGTAACTAGGACCTTGATCAGAGCATAAGCATCAGTTATTGAGGTCGGTTCATTATTGGCCACCACAATACGTTCCTGAGCGGCAACATTGAAATAAATCACATTACTGGAAATTCCCGCCCCAGTATCAATCAAAACCGTGTCGAGGCTTTCGGAGTAGTTATCCAGCTCGTTTAATAGCAATAATTTTTGGGTGCCGTCCAGTTCGGCCATTTCCTGAATACCCGAAGCGGCTGGCAGAATCTTCATCCCGCCGGGGCCTTCGATTATTACTTCGGCTAATTTTTTTTCCCCGGAAAAAACATCCTTGATATTAAACCGGGGCGCTAATCCCAAAAGGATATCAATGTTAGCTAATCCCAGATCAGCGTCCACGATTAGCACCTTCTGACCCAAACGGGTCAGGGCTAGGCCCAAGTTTACTACGATGTTAGATTTCCCGACCCCGCCCTTGCCGCTGGTCACGGTAATAACTCGTGGTCGAAGATCAGAATCCATCAACATCGAACTGGCCAGACCCTGCTGGTAATTAATAACACTTTTTAAACCCAAGGCTTGATCCATTCCGAACCCCTTAATCAGAAGAATATCGGCCTATCCCTGTGCCCATAAATTTTACCGTGGTTATCTTCGTTCCATGGCCATGCCAAGTCTAAGCATTACCCAGAGGCGGAGAATTTAACAGCAACTCAGCCACTCGTCGTCGAGAAGCTAATTCGAGATCCTCAGGAACTCGCTGCCCCGTGGTCAGATAAGATACGGGAGTCCGATGACGACACAATAGGTTAAAAACTCCGGAGAAATTAATGGCTTCGTCTACTTTGGTGACTACATAACTGGTCAAAGGTAACATACTGAATATATTTATGGTTTTAGAAAGAACCATTTCTTCTGAGGTGGCACTTAACACCAAATGGTGACGTACCCCGGACAGACCTGCAAACAAGCGGTATAATTCTGAGATCAGTTCCGGTCGGTTGGGACTGCGTCCGGCGGTATCTATCAGAACCAGGTCGCAATCATTAAATTTATCAATTAATTGCATTAGCTCCGGCGGTTCAGCGGCGCTGGCCAGCGACATGCCCATAATCCGAGCATAGGCTTCAAGTTGGCTTTGCGCCCCTAACCGATAGTTATCCAGAGAAATCAAACCGACGTTTTTTTTCTCGGCTAAGGAGAAATGGGCTGCTAGTTTCGCAATAGTCGTAGTTTTGCCAACCCCGGTGGGGCCTATAAAGGTCCAAATCTGCGCTCCTTCCTGTTGCTCTGGCCAGGGGTTGAGTACCTCGAAGGCATTCATTAATGGCCGCAGAGCTAATTCCCGCCAATTCTGACCATTATTAAGGGGTTGGGCCAACCCGAGCTTGATGTTTTCCAACCAATTACTCAGAAAATTATCGTCAACTCCGGTTTTCAGCAGAAAACGGTAGAAGATCTCCAATTCCCGATGATGTGCTAACCAGGTGGGGGGATCGCTATGACGGATTAATTGGCGGACCAAACCCTTAAGTTCCTGTAATTCTGTTTGCCATCTACCCCAACCAGGATGATCTTCACGATTTGAAGGTAGTTTTAAAGGATCTCGATACAGAACTTGATTCGGCCTAAAATCTCGATCCGCGATGGGCGAACCCAATGGTTGACCATTAGACCAAGGGGCTGGATCTATGGCCGCGGTGACTTCCACCCCCGGTTGGCGATGCAAGTTCAAGGCTCCCTGCTTCAGCCAAAGCCTTCGGGTTGATAAAATAACCGCTTCCGGCCCCAACTCCTCTTTGACTCGGGCCAAAGCTTCCTTCAAATTCCTGGCAACATAGGTTTTAAGCTTCATGTCCCAAACTCACCACCCCTAAAGATAAGATATTGGCCTCGGTGATTAACTCATGGTGAGATAATACAGTTAGATTAGGAAGATGTCGTTCCACTAGCTGTCTGACATGCCGTCTGATGAGCGGCGAGCATACTACTACGGGGGAAACGTTCAAAGCCATGGCGCGGTCAGCCGCGCGACGCAAGGCTTCCACCACTTGTTGGGCGGTTTCCGGAGGTATGGCTAAATAAGAGCCGTAATCGGTCTTTTGCAAGCCGTTTTTTAGCAGTTCTTCCAAGCTGGGGTCTAGTGTATATAGGGACAGGGTGCGGTCGGAACTTTCTAATGGTTTGATCAAGGCCCGAGCCAATCTCTGACGCACATATTCGGTAAGCACATCAGGTTCTTTGGTGTACGGTGCATAATCAGCCAAGGTCTCCAAAACGGTGAGTAAATCGCGGATAGACACTCGTTCGCGGACTAGATTCTGTAAAACTTTTTGAACTCCCCCTAAGGAAAGCAAATTAGGGATCAATTCCTCTACCACCTTAGGATTATTTCGGGCTAATTGGTCTAATAAGCGCTGTACTTCCTGCCGTCCCAAAAGTTCATCGGCGTGAAGTCTAATAATTTCTGAAAGATGGGTAGCTATTACACTCGCCAGGTCTACCACGGTATAGCCACAGTGTTGGGCTTCTTCTTTCTTTGATTCCGGAATCCATAAGGCCGGCAAATTAAAAGTAGGTTCCTTAGTAGGCAGACCGTCGATCTTGCGCAGGCTATCGCCAGGATCTATAGCCAGATAATAACCGATCATCAGTTCGGCCCGGGCGATCTCGACGCCTTTGATTAGCACTGCATAACCCCCCGGCTTGAGTTGCAAATTATCCCTGATATGTAACGGTGGGACGACGATACCCATCTCTAAGGCAAATTGACGCCGGATGGACCGAACCCGCTCCAACAGTTCACCGTCTTGTTCTTCATCTACCAAAGGGATGAGGCCGTAACCCACTTCTAACTCTAGCAGGTCCAGAGAAAGCAGGTTCTCTACCGGTTCAGGTCCCTTGTGTTTCTCCTGGGCCTTACGGATTTCCATCTGTTTTTGGGTAATTTCTTTTTTCTTGGCTTGGTTGGTCAGATAGGACAGGCCAGCGGTACCCAAAGCCAGAATAAAGAAGGGCAGGTGAGGAAGACCGGGCAACAAACCGAGCAAAAAGATAATGCCGGCCGCAATAGACATAACTTGTGGTTTAAGCTTAAATTGAGCAGCATACTCTTGCCCCAAGCTGGTTTCGGAGGCAGCCTTGCTGATGACAATCCCCGCCGCGGTGGAGATAAACAGAGCGGGAATCTGACTGATCAGACCATCGCCCACTGTCAAGATGGTAAAGGTTTGGGCGGCCTCCCCCCACTGCATGTGATACTGTCCCATGCCAATGACCAAGCCACCGATCACATTGGTCAGCATGATCAGAATGCCAGCGATGGCTTCACCTCGGACAAACTTGCTGGCTCCATCCATGGCCCCGTAAAATTCGCCTTCCCGCGCCAGTTTGTCCCGTCGTTGTCGGGCTTCATTATCATCAATATAGCCAGCATTTAGATCGGCATCGACACTCATTTGTTTGCCTGGTAAGGCATCCAGGGCAAAACGCGCCGCGACCTCGGCAATTCGAGTCGAGCCCTTGATAATGACCACAAAGTTGATGATTACCAGGATGACGAAGATTACACAGCCCACCACAAAGTTGCCACCCACCACAAAGCTCCCAAAAGCTTGGATGACATTACCCGCGGCTCCCAAACCTTCGTTGCCATGAAGCAGAATCAATCGGGTAGAGGCGACATTGAGAGAGAGACGAAAAAGAGTGGTCACTAACAGCATGGACGGAAAGATAAAGAAATCGATCGGGCGCACGGTGTAAAGAGAAAGCAGTAGCACCATTAAAGAAAAAGTTATGTTGAAGCTTAATAGGACATCCAATAATAACCGGGGCAGCGGAACCACCATGATTAATAGAGTCGATACCACTCCCAAGGCAATTATCAGTTCGCCTCTATCGACTCCAAATTTATGGGATATGGTGGCCTCCAGATATTGACTCATGGCTTATTAGATAACTCTCCTAGCTTTAACGATATTAATTGATCTATTAATAAAGACTATGCGCTGCTCGAATTTCTTCCAAAAGTTTAGAGAGAAGTTGCTTGGTAATCTTGTGCGGGTCTGCAACACTGGTTTTAGCTCCTTCTAAATCTCCGTTGACCGAGCTCGAAGGCGATAAATATGAGCTAAAATCTCGGCTACGGCGCGATATAAGGTGGAGGGGATATATTCTCCGACCTTTACTAACCGATAGAGAGCCCGGGCCAGATCGGGTCTTTCAATTCTAGGCACTCCCGAAGTTTGGGCTATTGCGATAATTTTTAAAGCTAGATACCCTTGGCCTTTGGCTACTACCAGGGGAGCAATCATCTTTTCACTATCGTATTGCAGAGCTACCGCGTAATGGGTAGGATTGGTAATTACCACATCAGCGTTGGGAACCTGAGCGATCATCCTTTTCTTGGCTAATTGGCGCATGAGACTGCGCAATCTGGATTTTACCTTGGGGTCTCCTTCTGCTTGGCGGAACTCATCTTTGACTTCCTGTTTGGTCATTCGAAGCTTCTTTTCATATTGATACTTTTGATAAATATAATCTAATATAGCGAGCACTACTAAGCCCAGACAGACGCGCCAAAATAGTGTTCCTGCCACCCGAAACATAAAACTTAATATCTGGGTTACTTCTTGATCAAGTAACGGAAATAGCTGTAGAAGTTCAGTTTTAAGAGTAATATAGGCGATACTGCCGATAATAGTGACTTTAATCACTGATTTAAACAATTCTACCAAAGAGTTTGGTGAAAACAGACGTTTTATGCCATTTAAAGGATTAAGTTTAGAAAAATTGAAACTAATACTCTTTAAGGAAAACATTGCCCCTACTTGGAGATAATTACTCAAAATGGCCACCAGGCATAAGGAGAACATTATCGGAGCTAACATATAGGCGCTGGTCAGGGTAATCTGGCCAAAAATCTTATGCACTTCAGCAGGATTAAGGTGGTTGGTGCCAAGCTGGGTAAACCAATACTGGAACATATTGGTCGTTTGCTGATACATGCTGGTGCCCCAAATAGTCAGAGCGCCAAACCCAGTGAGTAATACCATCGCGGTGTTGAGCTCTCGGCTTTTGGCTACCTGTCCCTCCGAACGGGCTTTTTGCCGACGTTTAGGGGTGGCAGGTTCGGTGCGGTCTTGATATCCGTTATCACCCATCTAGCTAGCCGTTGATCGTCACCATTACTCGATTCAGGATCGACCCTAGCCCCTGGAATTGACTCACTAGGTAAGGAGTTAGCAAGGGCAGGGTTATGGAAAGGAAAAGCAATCCTAAACCGATGGTTAGGGGAAAACTAATAAACAAGATTTGGACCTGCGGTACAGTCTTAGCCACCAAACCCAGGGCTACTTGAATTAGAAACAGCGCTACCATAATCGGGGCCAAGAGCTTTACCGCGAGAACGAACATCTGACTTCCTAAGTGAATAATGGCTTGCGGAAGTTTGAGGAAGCCATCCAACTGTGCACCCATGGGAATTTGCACGAAACTGTCCACCAAAGCCCTCAGGATCAGGTGGTGACCATTAATTATTAAAAAGAGGACTAATGCCGCTAAGTAGAGGAAATCAGCTAATAAAGGGGTCTGTCCCCCGGCCTGGGGATCAATCAGGGTTACCATGCCGAATCCCATCTGGATGCCTACCAGTCCTCCAGCCATTTTTATGCCTTCAAAAACAAAGCTTACAATCAACGAGAAGGTCAGCCCTAACATCAATTCGGTAAACAGGATGCCCCCTCCGGCCCAGATCGAGGCTGGGAATGAGGGCAGATAACCCTGGACTACCGGGGTAAGCAACAAGGAGATGACTAATATCGTGCCCACTTTAATAGTGGTAGGGATCATACGACTGTTCCAGATCGGTAAGAAAAATAGAAAGACACTGACCCGCATGAGCACCAGGACAAAACTTTGGAAATTAGCTAGTAGCCAAGCTACTTGACTGCCGGTCATTGGATATATCTTGGAATATTGTTATATAAAGTGATCGTATAAGAGATTAACTGATTCATAATCCAAGGTAAAAAAAGCAATAAGCCGACAAACACTGCGCAAATCTTGGGGATAAAGGTCAGTGTCATTTCCTGAATTTGAGTGGCAGATTGGATCAAACTAATTAATATGCCTACCGTTAGGCCGATTCCCAAAATCGGTAGCGAGATAATTAAGGTAATGCGGATGGCATCTGTTGCGATCCCCATGACTAATTCTTGAGTCACAGTCTATCTCCTAATTAAAACTTCTTACTAGGGAGCCGATAATCAAATTCCAGCCATCTACTAAGACAAATAGAAGAACTTTAAAAACTAAAGAGATCATTACCGGTGGTAACATCATCATGCCCATAGAAAGCAACACACTGGCCACTACCATATCGATGACCAGAAAAGGCATATAGAGCAAAAAGCCGATTTCAAAGGCGGTCTTAAGTTCGCTGGTCATAAAAGCGGGAATCAGGGCACTGATCGGAACGTCCTGCAGAGAATGGGGACGAGGCACCTTCATGACCGAGACGAATAAGGAAAGGTCTTTTTCACGAGTATGTTTAAACATAAAGCGGCGTAAGGGTGCCGCCGCCTTCTGTAAGGCATCTTCCGGTCCCAAACGCTTTTCCATGTAAGGTTGGATAGCCTGTTGATGGATGTCTTGCCACACTGGCGACATGATAAAAAAGGTTAGAAACAGGGCTAACCCAATCAGGATCTGGTTAGGAGGCATCTGCTGGGTACCCAGGGCATGTCTAAGAAAGGAGAATACTATTATTAAGCGAGTGAACGAAGTCATCATCACCATAAAGGCCGGGGCTAAGGAGAGTACCGTCAGCAAAAAAAGAATCTGTAAGGAGAGACTCAGATTAGCCGGATCTTTGGCTGGGGCGATTCCTAACTGTAGGGAAGGGAACATCAATTCTTGAGCCGCCGCCGCAGGGGCTAGCCACAGGATCCCGGTTAACCCTAAAATTAGTAAGCTCAGCAACCTGTTGTGCTTTTTAGTAGGGCTAACCATGACGGCTCTCTAGGCTGGGTAAGCATCCGAACTTTTCTTGGGCATTATGCAGCTTCGAATTCGCGGTTATTCTGGAACTCTGACTCATAACTTCTGGTTTGGCCCTTAACGGGGTGAGGAGGGTCAAATTTTCCGGGCCACTGGCCAGTAGTAATTGCTGTCCCGCTACTTCCACCAGAATCAGGGTTTTTTTGGGCTCGAGATAATGGGTGGCTAATACCTGAATAAGTCGGCGGGTGGAACACGATCTAATATTACCCCGCCAAGGTTTTCGGAGTATATGGCAGGTGAGCAGCAGGACACCCAGTAAACAACCCAAGACTCCGAAAACCTTAACAATCTGAGTTCCGAAGGCAGGAAACTGGGCCGTTTCCGCGGCTAGCTGACCCGATACGGCCGAGACCGCCAAGCACTCGTCCCTACTCAGCCATCCGACCCAACCTATCAGAAAGAAGAATAACTTCTGCCAACTAAAAAAGCGGCCCATTGTAATCCTCTTAACTTAATTGTTTAATTCGTTCCATCGGGCTAATGATATCAGTGAGGCGGATACCAAATTTTTCGTTTACCACCACTACCTCACCCCGGGCGATAAGTTTTTGATTGATTAAGATTTCTAGGGGCTCACCGGCTAATTTATTTAGTTCAATTACCGATCCCTGACCTAACTGTAAGAGATCGTTAATGATCATTCTGGTACGGCCCAACTCTACCGAAATTTCCAAGGGTATATCAAGAAGTAGAGCTAGATTAGGGGAGTCTTTGGAAGCCTCCGGCTTCTCTGAATCACGGTCTCCGGGAGGAGTTACTTGGTTTGGTTTTGGTGGTTGGGAAATATCACTAGTGGGGCCTGGCTCAGATAAGCCCACATCCCAATTAAAATCGTTTACTTCGGGAGATTGCATTTCGGATGACATGGTTGTTTCTTTCTCCTTGGAAATTACTGAGGATAGAGCAAGTTATTAACCTTGAAGGCTTTGCTTTGATTGGTTAAACCGGCTGCCCCGGCAAATTTTTTGACCCCCTCGACTTGGGCAAAAATGGGGTCAGTCACCTTTTTGTCCAGAACGATAATATCCCCAGACTTCAATTCCAAAAGTTTTTTGGCTGTTAGGGTTGTAGTACCCAATTGCACTATGACATTGACAGCTAGGTCTTGGAGTTGATCTTTAATGCGCGCCGTCCAACGGCTATCGGCACCTAATTGTTCGCTTTGAAATCCTGAATACAGTTTCCCTTTGATCGGTTCGATGGTAGAATACGGGATGCAGATAATCATGGGACCTTCGGCGTGATCAAGTTCTACCTTTAATTTAGTAACCACTACAATATCGTTAGGAGTAGCTACGCCGACAAACATCGGATTAATCTCCGAGCGCACGTGGACTAGTCTTACCTGCTGAACCGGAGCCCATGATTTTTCCAGGTCAGTAAAGGCCATCAGAACTACTTTTTGAATTAACTGGCGCTCGACCGCGGTAAAATCGCGGCCCTCGATCTTAAAGCGACGTTTGGCTGTCCCCCCTAGAAAACATTCAACAAAGGAAAACACCAGCTTACTATCCACTACTAGGACACACTGGCCCCGTAACGGTTCCATCTTATAGATGTGAAAACTGGTCGGTAAGGGTAAAGAACGTAACAGTTCCCCAAATTTGATCATTTGTACGAAGCTGGTCTGAATATCTACCGTTCGTCGTAAGCTCATCGATAACGACACCCGGAAGGCTCGGGCGAAGTGTTCATTGATTACCTCCAAGGTCGGCATCCGCCCCCGAATAATGCGTTCCTGCGAGGTAAAATCATAGTTGATGATGCCGGTATCTTCCTCACTGGGCTTATCCGTCTCGGTGTCAACTTCTCCTTCCACCATGCCCTTCAGGAGGGCATCGACTTCGTCTTGAGATAAAACCTTAGTCATTCGGTCACCCTAATGCTTTGGAGCTTATTGAGCCACAAACTCAAGGAAATAGGCCCCCATAACGGCTCGGCCGCCGGGCAGGGTTCGGAGCTTGGCGATAATTTCTTGACGCAAGGCCTGCTTACCAGATAAAGTAGCTAGATCATCATAGGTTTTAGAAGATAACAGGAGAATGATGGCATCACGAATCTTGGGCAAGGATTTCTCGATTTCCTTACTGAAGTCCCGGTTAACCTCGAGATCAATCTTGACCTTGAGGTAGCGGCGCCCTCCCGGGTCGGCAAGATTGACCAAGAACGGTTCCAGGGCGATGGATTCACTTTTGCCGCTAATGGCCTCACCGCCCAGACTGCCATGAACGGCCGAAACTGCCTCCGATTCCCCGCTCTGCATATACTTGCTGTACGACCAATAACCGCCACCGACCAGGATAATACCTAGTACCGACAGGGCTAACATTATGATTAATTTGGTTTTTTTCTTATTAGGGGTGATTTGCTCGCTTACGGGAGGTGTTTCTGTTTTGGCCATTTAAGCTGGCTCCTGATATTTCTGGTTTGGTAATCTAAGAGCAATCATTGTGCCAGAAAAGGAAAATTGTTCCGCCAGTTATAATTGTTTAAAAATATTCGTATGATAGATTGACTAAGAACCACTGCCGTAGCTGAGCAGGAGCGTCAAAGATCCTGGTAATTGTCAAAGAATTGACGTGGAAGGTTGGGTAAACCAGCAATTATGCGTAATCATTGATAAATAAGATTATATCCAGTTAAGCCGGGAGGGCAGTGGTGATAAGTAATAGCCCCCATTCTTTATTTAAAGTCTAGACTTTTGTCCTGAAAAGTTTTCAGTGCTCCTGCATCTGCAAATTGCGCAATCACGCCTTAGGAAGCTTCAGGGGGGGGCGATCTCCAAGAGTTCGGGGGAACATTAAAAAGATTATAATTTGCGCCCCCGGGTGGAAGAGCGTATAAAAAGGGAGTGGTAGGGTGTATTTTCTATAACCCCGAGGCTGGGCTTTATGGTAGATTAAACCATAGGTGGGAAAAGTCTATACTTGGCAGTTCCCTTCCGGGAGTATTTCAGAATAGACTAAATTTTCCGATAAATGGCGATAATTAACCGAAATTATTCTCTGGGAACGCCAAACTAGCAATTCAAAATGACCCGCTTAGCGATTATATCTGACTTGCATGGCAATCTGCCTGCCCTGGAAGCGGTTCTGGCCGATATTCAGGCACAGGGCATTAGGGAAATTTATCATTTGGGGGACCTGGTGGGCTATAATCCGTTTCCCAACGAAACCGTGGCCCTGGTGCGGGAGCGAGGTCTCCCGGGCCTGACCGGCAATTATGACCGGGCGGTGAGCGACTCGGGACCGGAGGCCATTGCGACCTATCTCAACCCCAAAATCAGCCCCATGGCCTTAGAGATCTATCACTGGACCCTGGCGGAAGTAACGGCCGACACCCGGGCCTATCTGGCTAGCTTGCCGGAGCAGTTATCCCTACAGATCAATCAGTGGCAGATACTGTTGACGCATGGCAGCCCGCGGCAGATCCGGGAGTATGTCCGTCCCCATCTGGCCGATGAGACCTTAAAGGACATCCTGGCCGGGGTGGAGGCCCAGATCGTGCTTACCGGCCATACTCATATTCCCTTGGTCCGCAATCTTAATGGTCAATGGCTGATCAATCCGGGGAGCGTCGGCTTTCCCAAAGATGGCGACCCTCGGGCGTCCTACGCCATTTTAGAACTGGGCGAGACCCTGGGCATTGCCATCCGGCGAATAGAATATGACATTGAGCGGACCGCCCAGGCGATCGTCGCCCGGGGATTGCCGCTTACGGCCGCTGAGACTCTGCGTCGCGGGCGGCGCTAACAGATGGTTTTCTGGGTTAAGCCTTCTGTTTTTGGTAAGTAAAAGGATTAACAAAGAAATCTGTTATGCCTCCGCCCTTCCGGGAGGGTCAGGATGATGATAAAAAATTTTTTCTTGTTCAGAGGTTAGACCAAGTCAGCAAGTATACTTAGGTGAGATTTAAGGTATGGTAATTTCTCGAAAAATTAAGGCGGCGATTGAGGACTCATCCTGGATAAGGCGCATGTTTGAAGAAGGGGCGGAGCTGAAGGACCGCCTCGGCGCGGATCAGGTCTTTGACTTTACCCTGGGCAACCCGGATCTAGAGCCGCCCCCGGCCTTTAAGATGGCCCTCCAGGAAGCGGCCAGCGACCCGCAGCCCGGATTACACCGCTATATGCCCAATGCCGGATTGTTGGGGACCCGCCAGAGTTTGGCCCGCTACCTGGAAGAACTGCACGGGCTGCCTTTTACCGCCGCCGACTTAATCATGACCTGCGGCGCGGCCGGGGGGATCAATGTCATCCTCAAGGCCCTGCTCGATCCAGAGGATGAGGTGATCATCCTAGCCCCATTTTTCCCGGAGTATTTGTATTACATCGATAATCATGCCGGGGTGTGCCGGGTCGTGGAAACCAATGACCACTTCCAGCTAGAGCTGGAGCCCTTGGCCGCGGCTCTGAGTGCCAGGACCCGGGCGGTACTGATCAATTCTCCCAATAATCCTACCGGCCAGATTTATAGCGCCGCCAGTCTGCGCGGCCTGGGGCAGTTGCTCGCCGAGCAGAGCCAACGTTACGGACGGCCGATCTACTTGATTAATGATGAGCCGTATCGCCGTTTGGTCTATGAGGGTTTGACCGTGCCCAGTGTGTTCGCGGCTTATCCACATACCTTGCTGGCCACCTCATTTTCCAAAGACTTGTGTCTGCCCGGAGAGCGGATCGGCTACGTGGCCGTCAGTCCTCAAGCCCAGGGTCGCCACGAGCTGGTCACCGCCATGATTCTGGCTAATCGGATTCTAGGGTTTGTTAATGCCCCGGCCCTGATGCAGCGGTTGGTGGGCTGTCTGACGCATGCGGCGGTTGATCTGACGCCTTACCTAGGACGCCGGGAACGGTTCTGCCAGATTATGGCCGACGCCGGCTATGATCTGGTCAAGCCCCAAGGGGCCTTTTATCTTTTCCCCCGTAGTCCCATCCCCGATGACGTGGCTTTCATCCAGGAATTGAAGCAGGAGAATATCCTGGCGGTGCCGGGGCGCGGTTTTGGTCGGGCCGGTTATTTCCGGCTGGCCTTCTGTGTTCCTCAATCAGTGATTGAGCGAGCTGCCGCGGGTTTTGCCCGCGCCCGCGGACGGGTAGAGTAAAGCCCGATGTCCAGGCGAACCCATCTCCCCCACCCGGTGCCGGTGGGCGAAGTGCTACAAAAGATTCTGAAACCTGCTGATCTACGCCTCACCGAGCAACGGGCCCGGATCCGTTGGGCGTGGGAGCAGTCTGTTGATGAGTACTTTAAGCCCCAGACCCGGCTGGTGGATTATCAGCGCAAAATCCTCTGGCTAGAGGTGCCATCCAGCTTCTGGATGCAGGAGTTGCAATTTCTCAAGCCCCAGATCTTAGCAAATTTAACTGAATTGCTGGGGCCAGGGGTAGTCAACGATTTGCGTTTTAGAATGGGGACTGAAAAATAAGCTAAATGTTGAATTTTACGTTCCCCTCCCCCCAGGGGCGGGGGAGTTTCCGGATGAAAACTTGTTATGGTTAAAGTCAGAAAATAACCGCAGGGGAGGGGTCAGAACAATTGCTTTTATGAGATGGGGCTGGCGGTCTGCCAGTCCGGGGCGCAAATTAACCATTTATCTGCGCTGACGGCAAAACAGCGTAGAAACCGGATGATAATCGTGCTATAGTGGTCACCAATATTTCCCGAACGCGCAATCGGAGGGGGGAAGCTGAGTTTTTTACCTAGCACAGGAGGTCAAGTCAAATGAATGACGCGGCTACCACGGCCCTGAATAATTTGCTGGCTGGAAATCAACGCTTTGTCCGCAACGAGCCGGCTCCGCAGAATTTTATTGCCCGACGCCAAGAACTGTTAGCCGGACAGCAGCCCGTTGCCATTGTCTTGGGTTGTTCTGATTCCCGGGTGCCACCGGAATTGCTATTCGACCAGGGTTTGGGCGACATCTTCGTGGTGCGCACCGCCGGCCAGGTCCTGGAGGCTACCACGATCGCCAGTATCGAATATGCCGTTGACCATCTGCACACCCCGCTTCTGATGATCCTGGGTCATGATAATTGCGGGGGAGTAACTGCCGCGGTGACCCACGAATGCCGGGGCGAGGGTAATATCGGAGTTTTGTTCAGCAAAATACTCCCATCCCTGGACCGCGCCCGAAAAATAGGGATTCCGGCCGCAGAGTTTATTGAAGCGGTGACTGATTTCAACCTGGACTATTTGGCCGAGCAACTCTTCACCGACAGCCCCATAATCAGGGCGGCGGTTACCGAAGGCCGCTGCCGGATGGTGGGGGCCAAATATTTCCTGGGCTCCGGCGAGGTCAAGATTCTGACCCCGAATTATCAGCCTTCGGATTGAATTCCTGGTAAGCCCTAAGAAAGATGCCTGTTCACGGCGCTATCGCCCTGATTGCCATGCCCTGGCCTCTGTATGAGCGGCCGTCCATTCAATTGGGGGCACTGAAGGCTTATGTAGAACGCCGCGCCCCGGATCTTCAGGTAGAGATTTTTCATCATTATGTGGCGGTGGGGGCCTGCTTAGGGATCGAGCTCTATCAGCAGATTGCCGCGGGCGGGTTGGAAACCGAATTCGCTTACGCCCAGCTGCTCTATCCCGAACGGCGGGAGGCGTTAGCGGACGGTTGGCGTCGTCGCCATCCCGCGGGGAAAAAGATCTCCCTACCCGAAATTGCCAGTCGCCTGGCCCAGGCTTTTAAAAATTTACTGGATCGGGTTGAGTGGCACCGGTTTGCCCTGGTAGGATTTTCGCACTGCACCTGGCAGTTGACGGCCAGTATTTATGCCCTGCGTCAACTCAAGGCCGGGTATCCGGATTTGCCGGTAGTGCTGGGAGGCTCGGGCTGCGGGGGGGAGATGGGGGCCAGCCTGCTCCAAACCTTCCCGGAAATCGATTATGTTGTCCGCGGCGAAGGGGAAGCGGCCCTCCTGGAGTTGGCTCAGGCCCTACTCTCAGGAAGCGACCATACCGAATTTAATAACCCCAATATTCTTTGCCCAGACCGGCCAGAATTGGCGGCTGACGGCTCTCCAACCTTGCTTGCTGAAAACCAGATTGCTGATCTGGACAGTTTACCGCTGCCCGATTACCGGCCCTATTTTCAGGAAATTGCCGAGCATCTAGGGCCGGCCCCCTTTCTGGCGACGCTCCCGGTAGAGGGTTCTCGGGGGTGCTGGTGGCAGTCGGCTACCGGGCAGGGCTGTAAGTTCTGCAACCTCAATTTGCAGTGGCAGGGTTACCGGAGCAAGTCGCCATGGCGGTTAAGCCAAGAAATCGACACCTTATCGTCCACTTACGGCTGTTTGGATTTTGCCTTGATGGATAATGTCCTGCCACGTCAGGGGGTGCCGGAGTTCTGTCAGGGTCTGACGCATTTGCACCGAGACCTACGGATTTTCGTTGAACTCCGGGCCGGGTTGCTGGCCAATCAGGGGCTGCCACTGCGCCGGGCCGGGGTGCGCCAGGTACAGATCGGTATTGAGGCCCTGAGCGCCAGTCTGTTGAAAAAAATGGGCAAAGGCACCACGGTGATGGATAATGTCTGGGCGCTGAAATGCTGTGCTGAGGTGGGTATTGCCGCCCATGCCAATCTGATCTACGATTTTCCTGGGGCCAGTGCCGAGGAAATTTCTGAAACCCTGGAGGTCCTACCCTTTCTGATCTCCTATCCGCCGCTCACGCCGGTGCGGTTTTTTTTAGGTATCGGCAGCTCGCTTTATCGCCAAGCCGCGGCCGCGGGGTTAACGTTAACCGGGAATCATGCCGATTATGAAACTATATGGCCCAAGTCTCAGTTTCCGCATCTAAAATTGGTTAAACAAGGCTATCAGGTGATGTCCAAAAGTTTTCGCCCTTCCTGGCGGCCAGTGCTCCGGGCCCTGAAAGACGGGCAGCGCCATTATCGGGCCGTGGCCAGGGCCTATCCCGGCCAGCCGCAGTTAAGCTGGCGGGAAGGCGGCGACTTCATCTTAATCAAACGCCTTGATCCCCGCTCGCCGCATGAAAACTTTCGGCTAAAAGGGCGGTCGCGGGAAATTTATCTTTTCTGCCAGAAACCCCGCTCGTTGGATAAAATTCAGCAACAATTTCCCGGTTTTTCCCAGGAACGGTTGCTCACCTTTCTGAATGGCTTGGTCAATCAACGCTTGATGTTTCGGACCGGCTCAATTTACCTCAGTTTAGCCCTTAGAGAGGAACACTATGCAGCTACGGATGGCTGACCAGCAAATTACGATCTTGCTGGTGGACGATGATCCCCAAGTCCTCAGTCTGGGCCAGGAACTCCTGGAACACCTGGGGTATCAGGTGCTGGTGGCCGCTGACGGCGACCAGGCCTTACACCTTTATAAAGCCAAAAATCCCCCCATCGACTTGGTTATCTTAGATTATCTACTACCACGTCAGGACGGGGGCCAGGTCTTGCAACAACTGCGGCAATTTGATCCCCAGGCTAAAGTTATCATGGCTTCCGGGTTCTTTGGCCAAGAGGAGATAGATCAGCTTCAGGCCGCAGGAGCCAGTGGATTGATAGATAAACCTTATCGAATCAAGGAGTTAGAAGAGCGGATCAGGAAGGCCCTGGGTTAGGGACTACGTTAAGCTGACCAGTAATGGCGGGCCGAGTTCGGGGGACAAAACACCAAAGCGCGGCCCCCGGACGGGACAGGTTGAGAACCTGGTGCCAACCGTCTCCCAGCAGTCGCTGACTGAACTGTTCGATCCAACGCTGGTCCTCAAAATGGGAAAATATTAACCATAATCGCGGCGGCGGCGACTTCCGGCCGGGAGGCCAGGTAAGGTTGCAGTCCTGACAGGATTGCCCCCAAATCACCTGATCCTGCGCTCCCTGATAATAAAATTTAAAGGGATAAATGGCAAAATAATAGACATAAACCACTTCCCCCGGCTCCAGATGGGCTTCCAGATAGTCCACCAGGGGGTGAATTTGCTCCCGGTTGGCCTGTGGATGGAGGTTTTCCGGCCAGGTAGTCCAGGGGTTAATCCAGATTAGCAGCCCGGCCACCAGGGCCACTTTGAGCCACATCTGTTTCTGCTCCCAGACCCTGGCGGCTACCGCCATGACTCCCGCTCCTACTACCAAATAGAGCAGCGGCGCACTAAAAAGCATCAGGCGCACCCCGCCCGCCTGGGCCATAAAGGGATAGCGATGCAGAAAGGCCGCGCCCAGGGCCAGGACCAGTGGCCCCAGCCAATAGAGGACCGCCCGCGGCTGGGGGCCGCGCCCCAGCTTATACAATCCCAGACCCAAAAAGCCCAAACCGACCAGCCACCGGGGCCAATCCCCCAAAAAATAGCCCAAATAACGGGCCCACGATCCGGCCAGCCACTGGAGAAAGGCCGGCAGGCTGGCGAGATCAGGAAAATCCCGCTGCCAGTAGGTTACCAACTCCGGATCAACCTGATAACGGAAAAACAGCAGATAATAACCCAGGAAGGCCAGGGCTAGGGTGCCAAAGCTTAAGGCTACGCGCCCCCGCGCCGCGGGTAGCTCCCACCATAGCACTGCTGCGGCTACCGGGAGGACAAAAATCAGCGGGTGAGAAAAACCCAGCCCTAAAATCATGGCCAGGGTAAAGGCCAGCCAGCCCCGCTCTCCCTGGGTTCGCAACAATCGCTCCACCAATATCAGGGCCAGTACCGCAAAAAAGGCATCGGCGCTGTACTGCTTAAGTTCTTTAGAATAATAGACCAGACGGGGGGATATGGCCACCAGGGCCAGGGCCAGCAGTGCGGCTCCCGGAGAGAGCAGTCGCCGGGCCAGCGGCCAAATCAGTATAAGCGTGCCTACACCGAACAGGCAGGAGGTCAGGCGCAGCCGGGCTTCGCTCGGGCCGCCCAGTCGGACCATGGCCCAGACGCACCAGAGATAAAGCGGCGGGGTGGATTGGCCTTCCTGAAGGACCTGGGCGGGATGCTCCTCCAGGGCGGCCAGGGCCACCCAGGCCTCGTCGGTCCACAGATTGCGCTCGCCCAGGCCGTAGCACCGCAAAAACAGGCCCAGGGCCAAAATTAACCCGAGCACGGGCAGCAGCCGGGAGGTTTTCAGGGGTGCAGCCGAATCCATGTTTTCCCCATGATTTTTCTGGCGGATGGCCTTATAATAACATTAGAGGGCAAGGAGACTGGAACAAAAAATTTAAGTGGTCAGTGGTCAGTTATTAGTGATCAGTAAGATAAGCAAATTTTAAGGGTTATATCTAAGACCTGGCGGGGGGCAATTATAGCCCTTTAACGGATAAATATCTATTTTTAACTGGCAACTGGCAACTGAACACTTAATCAACAATTAACCCGAAGGTGAGATTTACCAGATCTGGCAATGAATTCAGCCCTATCGATCGATTGGCCGCCGGCGCTGCAGCCCGGAGATGTACTGGCAGTGGTGGCCCCGGCCAGCCCGGTGGCCCCGGAGCCGTTTCGGGCCGGGGTCCGCTGGCTGCAAGAGTGGGGCTTCCGGGTACGCTATGGAGAGGAGATTTTTCAAGAACGGCCCTATGAGCCCCATGCCGACCAGGAGCGCAGCCGCCTTCTGGCTCAGCTCCTGGCCGACCCGGAAGTTAAAGGGGTGCTGTGCGCCCGGGGCGGCTATGGATCGTTGAAGGTCTTGGAATATTTGGATTACCCGGCGCTGGCCGCCCACCCCAAGCGGTTTATCGGCTTCAGCGATGTGACCACCCTGCTGTGCACCTTTTATCAGCGTCTGAATATGGTGACCTTTCACGGCCCTACCGTGGCGCATCTGGGAGAAGTGACCCCCGCGGCCCGGGCCAGCCTGCGGGCCGCGCTGACCGCTAAAGGGCCTTTAAACCGGCAGTTTACCGGGCTGACGGTTTTATGTTCGGGTCAGGCCCAGGGGCCGTTGGTGGGCGGCAATCTGACCACCTTATGCCACCTGATCGGCACGCCGTTTGCGCCTCAACTCGCCGGGCATGTGCTGTTCCTGGAAGACCACAATGAGGCCTGCTACCGGATCGACCGTTTGTTGCATCACCTGAGGCTGTCCGGCCTGTTGCAGGAGGTGGCCGCGGTAGTGTTGGGGAGTTTTACTCGCTGCGGTCCCGTAGAGCCGCTGTTAGAAATCTTTGGCGCGGTCCTGGCACCTTTTCAGATTCCGGTGTTAGCCGGTTTGCCGGTGGGCCATCAGCCGGATAATCATACCCTGCCCATCGGGGCCTGGGCCGTAGTTGCGGCCTCAACCGGAAGTTTACAAATCGAGGGCTAATGCTTTAATGAGAGGGTTTAACCATGGGGGAATGGTCACAACTGCTTTGGGAACTTGAGAAATTACTGCTGGCCGCGTTGATCGGCGGCTGCATCGGCTTTGAACGGGAGTCGCACGGGCAAGCCGCCGGGCTGAGAACCAATATTTTGGTCTGTGTCGGCTCCTGCCTGATGATGATGCTCTCGTTGCATATGGAAGAACTTTACCGACATCTGATGGAGCATAACTCGGTAGTGCGTCTGGATCCGGCCCGGATTGCCTCGTATGCCATCGCCAGCATGGGTTTTCTGGGAGCCGGAGCCATCATTACCGGCCGCGGTTCAGTGCGGGGGTTAACCACCGCCGCGGGTCTCTGGTTGGTTACCGGCCTCGGCCTGACCATTGGCGCCGGATATCTGATGCCCGCGGTATTTTGTACCTTTATTAGCTTAATTGTCCTGTTCGGATTCCGTCAGATCAAATCCATTCTACCCCACGAAGAGCATACCCTGCTAACCTTAAAATTTGGCCGCATGGCGAAACCACTTAATCAGATAAAGGAAATTCTGTCCGCATATCAGGTCCTGATCAATTTCGTTAACTATACCGCGGAGCTGACCACTGACTCGGTGACCTATCGTCTGCGCTTGCAGAGCAAAGAAGATATACCCTGGGGACAAATTGTCAAACAGTTGTCAGAGTTGAATTGGTTACAAGAAATCCATTGGGAAGAAGGCGAAGTGCCCTAAAGGTCAAAAGGCTGCCTGCTTTCCATCCGAAAACTCCCCCGCCCCTGGTGGGAGGGGGTTGGGGGGAGGGGGCTTAAATTTCAATATATTGAGATTATATGAAATTTTCACCCTCACCCTTACGCTCTCCCATAAAGGGCGAGGGGAATAATGGTTTCCGAATGGACACTATTTTAAATCTTGGGAACCATAAACGGTCTTCAGGTCAGATAGGCATGCAGGCCAGGGAGCAGAAAGCTTACCCCGAAATAGGTGAATAACACCGCCAGGAAGCCCACTACTGCCAGGAGGGCGATGCGTTTGCCTTGCCAGCCTCTGACCAGGCGGGCATGGAGCAGGGCGGCGTAGATCAGCCAGGTGATCAGCGACCAGGTTTCCTTGGGATCCCAGCTCCAGTAGCTGCCCCAGGCCGCTTCGGCCCAGACTGCGCCAGTGAGGATGCCCAGGGTGAGCATAAAAAACCCGATCATGATGGTCCGATAGATCAGGCGGTCTAATTCCGCCGGCGGCGGGAGCGGATCACCTTTGCAACTGTGGGGTCGGGATTGCCGGGTCCGGATCAGGTAGAGCAAGGCCGCGCCAAAACCCAGGGCAAAGGCGGCGTAACTTAGGAAACAGGTGATGACGTGAATTTCCAGCCAGTTGCTTCTCAGGGCGGGGATCAGCGGGGTAATCTGGCTGTCGATGCCGCCCAACGAGGCATAGGCCAGCAGCAGGAAGGCCAGGGTGGCGATCAAGGCCCCCAGGTAAGATCTGATCTGCCGCCAAAAAACCAGACAGGCAATGCATACCAGGGACCAGGAGCAGAAGATCAAGGATTCGTAAAAATTGGACAAGGGGGCATGGCCGATCCCCAGTTGATAAGACTCGATCCAGCGGTAGAGCAAGGCCCCGGTATGACCGCCCCAGCCCAGGACCAGGGCGCCGCGGGCCAGTCCCTCCAGACGGGGACGGTGGAAGATCGCGCCGATCAGCAAAAACAGCGCCGCAGCAAAATAGATTATGGTTACCAGTCCCAAGAGATGAGCGCTCATGGCCCCGCTCCTTTTTCCAGTCGGCTCTGGAGCCGGGTTAATCGGCGCTGGAAGGCTTCCTGATGGCGGACCCCGCTGCCATTCACCTGGATGCGCCAACCGCCTGGGGAGTCCGGCTGTAGAGCCACCGCCCAGCGCTGTCGGGGGGTGAAGAAGGCTAACCAGAAGCCGGGCAACAATAGAATAAACCCGGCATAAGCCCACCAGACCCCGGGATCTTTTTTCACCATTAACCCCGAGGCATAGCGGGTGCGCATCTCGGCCAGGGTAAAGCGGTGCGGCCCCGGTTGATCCTCCATGTCTTCCGGAGGGTTCTGCACTACCCAAAAAATCGCCGGATGCCCCGGACCATTTTTGTAGGCCATGAGCAAGGCCGGGCCTAATCCCTGGAAATCTTTCTCAATCCGCAAGATCATCACCGAAGCCTCGCCACCGGGCAGATCTACCTTGGTGCGCCAGGGGACCTCCATCGGGGTGCAAAGATTGCCATGACAGACATTTAAGCGGATCGGACCGGCCGGCACGGTCTGGTAGCTGGCCTGATAGAAAGTCAACCCGCCGAATTTTAAGGGTTCATTAACCCGACTGATACCTTTAAAGATCTCTTGACCGGCTTGGATAAAACTGAGGTCGGAGCGATATTCCCGGGGCGTGCCGTCGGGATAAGACAATACCTGAAATTTGTTAAGCTGCACTGAAAAATCTAATGGTCGGCTCTCTTGGTGCCCCGGCAGGTCCAGATGGTTTACGGCGTCGCCTTCGGCAATCAGCACGTGTCCCTGAAAACCCCAAATCATGCCGATCAGGCCGCCCAGGATAATTAAAACGATGCTCAGGTGGATCAGGTAGGGTCCCAAATAGCCCCGACGCCCGCGCAGACTCAGATACCAGTGGGTTTCCCCCTCGGGATGAACCTTAATTGGTCCCAAAACCTGGCGCAGACAGCTTTCCAACCGGGGTCGGGGGTCGGTCGGCTCGGCTGGCCAATGAACCTCAAGGCGGGCGGGCAAATTTTGATATCGGTCCAACTGGAGGGGCTGCTTAACCCGCCGCAGGGTATCGGGCAGACGACGGCTGGAACAGACGATCAGATTGACCAGCAACAGGCCGAGCAGGGCTAAAAACCAGGGACTCTGATAAACCGTGCCCAGTCCCAGCCACCAGATCAATTTCCCCAGCCGCGGGCCAAAGCGACTGAGATAAAAAGCATATTTTTCTCCCTGGGGCAAGAGCGTGCCGATCAGGGAGGCCCCGGCCAGCAGCAATAACAGGATCAGGGCCAGCCGGATGGAGGATAAATTGCTCCACCACTTCTGGAGCAAATTTTGCGGAGATTGGTCGGCGGTCACAATCTAAGGATTAAAAAGGGCAGGATAATCATGGTTAATTTATAGTAAGCAGCATTACATAATAATCAATTAGTTGTGATTACATCGCAAGGTACCCAGGTGAATAAAGGTTTAGAAGCATGAGGCAATATCAATCCTCGTCTAATTCTTCTTCCTCTTCTAGTTCTTCCTGCAGGTACTCTTCGTATTCTTCCAGGGTGAGCAGCTCGTCAAACTCTGACTCCAGGAGATTTTCTATCCTGATAATCCAGCCCTCATTATAAGGTTCCTCATTGGCGAGCTCAGGAGATTCGAGCAGCTCTTCATTGACCTCGCTGACCTCACCGGAAATCGGTGCCACGAGTTCTAGACGGCCTTCTGGCGTTTCGATGATACTAAAAGTCTCATCTTTGACCAGCTCTTCACCTTCATCAGGCAGACTGAAGGCACTAATTTCCCCCAATAGCTCCTGTAAGTAATCAGAGATGCCGATGGTGGCAAAGCCGTCCTCGTCTATCCTGACCCAAAGATGGTCTCGGCTATAGCGTATTTCCCCAATCACTCTCAATTCCTTTTTTCTCCTTAGTTCGCAATCTTGGTGCCGAGAACAGGCCAAATTCAATGTTTTATAAACATCCCGCTCAGCTTTTGCAAGGATTTTTTAAAGACTAAATTCGACAAAGCTTTTCAGGCGATCAAAATAATTCCGGCCGCCGAGTTGATAGATATCATGATGTCCGGCCTCCACTATAGGATAAAATTCTTTGGGCGGCGGGGCAAGTCTATAAAGCTGTTCTCCCATCCAAAAGG
Source organism: Desulfobacca sp. (assembly GCA_028695935.1). Classification (GTDB taxonomy): domain Bacteria; phylum Desulfobacterota; class Desulfobaccia; order Desulfobaccales; family Desulfobaccaceae; genus Desulfobacca_B. Next base: position 37,526 of record JAQVHY010000001.1, on the reverse strand, counting down.
GCACAATTTTATCTTTCTGGCCATGAATAAAGAGCTTGGGCAATTTTAAGGCCGGAAGCCGCCGGGCCAGATCAAACTTGTGGGCCACCAAGCGCTTACCCGGCAGCCAGGGATAGTGGTGTCTGGCCATATCAGCGATGTTGGTAAAGGCCGACTGTAAAATCAAGGCTCGAACGAACACCTTGGTGGCCAGCTCGGTGGCGACGGCACTGCCCAGCGAATGACCAAGAAGCACCATTTGGGAGGGCGAGACTCCCAAAGGCCCGCAGAGGTGTTGGAAAGCGGCCCCGGCATCTTGGTAAACCCCGGCCTCGCTAGGGCATCCCTGACTGAGGCCGTAACCCCGATAATCAAAGACAAACACCCCCAAACCGACTTGGTGCACGCGAGCCAGATATTCTACCCGATGACTGATGTTGCCGGCATTGCCATGACACCACATTAATACCGGTGCCGATGCGGCCGCCGGCACATACCAGCCGTGGAGTTGTAAGCCGTCGGTGTTATTAAAAAAGCATTCCTGAAATTTCAGACCCTGATGCTGAGGAGTACACTCCAGGCGACGACTAGGAAAAAAGATAAAGGTTCGTTCAATCCAATGTTCCCAAGCCGATAGCCCCATCATCCTAATCCCCGCCCCGCCATGCCTTTTTAAGACTCTTTAGAAGATTATTATAGCCTCAAAAATCATTGTTTAAGTTTCAATTATGATTATTATCGCTTGGCTAACCAATAGGAGCAAGGTTAATCTTCTTTAACGGGGCACCTCGGAAGCAGGCTCTGGACATCAGGCAGGTTGCTTTTCTAGGTGCAAATTCAATCACATTATGATATGCAGCCGGTGGAGTTGGCCAGAGGCGATGTCCCTTAAGCCGGTTCGGTATATCATATATAATTTCCGATTGTTTTAAAGAGAGGTTAGTAGATGCATTTCTTGCTCGCCGGTCAACCGGGTGATAAGTGCCTGTTGCTGGGCAATGAAGCCATGGCTCGGGGGGCCTTGGAGGCTGGAGTGAGCCTGGCTACAACTTATCCCGGCACCCCGGCCTCAGAAATCGGCGATCGACTTTACCAGGTGGCTCGGGAAACCGAGCTCTATTTTGAATATTCGGTCAATGAGAAAGTAGCGCTGGAAGTTGCTATGGGTGCGGCCGCGGCCGGGCTTCGAACCCTGTGTGCCATGAAACATGTTGGCGTCAACGTCGCCGCCGACACCCTGATCACCCTGGCCTATGCCGGGGTCAAAGGGGGGTTGGTACTGGTATCCGCTGACGACCCGGCCATGTTTTCCAGTCAGAATGAGCAGGACAACCGCTATTATGCGCGGCTGTCAGGGCTGCCCCTGCTGGAGCCCGCCAGTCCCCAGGAGGCCAAGGACATGGTGGTCTATGCCTTTGCCCTTTCGGAAGCCCTGAAACTGCCGGTGATTCTTCGGACCACCACCCGTATCAACCATGCCCGCGGGGTGGTGACCCTGGGCCGTCTGAAGGCACCGCAACCCCACGGCTATTTTCAGAAAGATCCGTTTCGTCAGGTTTTGGTTCCCATGGTCGCTCGCCGGGCCCATGCCCGGCTGCTGCAACAGCAGGCCCTGGCCGCGCAGGAGGCGGAGCAGTGTCCATTTAATGACATACAGGGCCAGGGGCCGTGGGGGGTAGTGGCCAGCGGGGTCAGCGTGAATTATGTCCAGGATGCCATAGCCGATCTGGGTCTGGCGGACCGGGTCACTATGCTAAAACTGGGCTTCACTCATCCCCTGCCGGCTGAACTGATCGGCGCCTTCCTGGGCCAGGTGGAAAAGGTGCTGGTAGTGGAGGAACTGGAACCCTACCTGGAAGAGGCCTTGCGGGCGGTGGCCCAGAGCCAGGGCTTGACTCTGCCCATCCAGGGTAAGGCGCCGGAGTTATTCTCCCGGCTCTACGAGTACCATCCCCGTCTTGTCCGCCAAGTGATAGCCCGCTTTTTCGGGATCGACTATCAGCCCCCGGAAGTCCTGGGTCCGGCCCAGATTTTAGGTTGCCCGGTGCCGGAGCGGCCGCCCACTCTCTGCCCTGGCTGTCCCCATCAGGCCATGTATTACACCATTAAGATTGCCCTGGAAGAATTGGGCCTGGACGCGGTATTCCCCAGCGACATCGGCTGTTATACCCTGGGCCTGTTACCGCCTTTGGGCATGGCGGATTACATGATCAGTATGGGCGCCAGCATTGGCACCGCGGCTGGCATTTCGCGGGCCACGGACCAGCCGGTAGTCGCCTTTATCGGCGATTCCACCTTTTTTCATGCCGGGATTCCGCCGCTGGTCAATGCGGTCCACCATCGTCATAATTTTCTGCTGGTAATCCTGGACAACGGCACGACCGCCATGACCGGCCATCAGCCCCATCCCGGCGTCAAACCTGCGCCTCCCGGTTATGACGGACAACGCATTGATTTAAAGGAGCTGGTACAAGCCCTGGGCGTGGATGCCGTAAAAGTGGTGCATCCGCTGCAATACGCCCCGACCCTGCAAACCGTGAAGGAGTTATTAAGCCAATCAGGGGTCCGGGTGCTGATCTCCCGAGCGCCCTGTCTGCTCTATGTCCAGCGTTTAACTGGTCATAAAAAGACCAGGACTTTTTATGTGGGCCCGGAATGCCATGATTGCCGTCACTGTCTGGATTATTTCGGTTGCCCGGCCTTACATCCCAGCTTAGTGCCGTCGGAGGGCGGCCGGATGGTGATCGATGCGGCCTTGTGTGCCGGCTGCGGTTTCTGTTCCCAATGGTGCGAGGCGATTCATGCCCAATAGCGTCTATAGGGGGAGTCAGTTTACTATCTAGTATCCATCCTAAACCTTTGTTCTTTTCCCCTTGATGGGGGGTAGGGTGGGGGTGAAAAATATTATCTAATCTCAGTATCTTGAAATTTATACCCCCTCCCCCCAACCCCCTCCCACCAGGGGCGGGGGAGTTTTCGTATGAAGACTTGGTAACTTTAACCCAGGTCGGGCGTAAGAAGATAATTTCCCAAATAGATCAAATAGATCAAATAGATCAGTGTCATGAATGACTCAGTTCAACTAAAAATTTATTTTACCGGGGTTGGCGGTCAGGGAACCTTGCTGGCCTCCAGAGTGTTGGGGGAGGCGGCCATGACCGCAGGCTATGCGGTTCTGGTCAGCGAGACTCATGGTATGGCTCAACGGGGCGGGGTAGTGACTTCGACGGTGATTATCGGGGCACTGGCCAGCCCGATTATTTCGCCTGGAGAAGCCGATATAGTGGTGAGTTTTGAGGCCTTGGAGGCCTTCCGGGCCTTAAGCCGCTGTCACTCCCAAACCGTGGTAATTACCAACACCGCCGCCATCATCCCCTACTCCGTGGCCATCGGTCAGGCTCATTACCCCGCGGTCGAACGCCTAATGGAGTTGATTGCCCCGCAAGTGGGGCAGCTTTTGACCCTGGGCGCCGAGACCTTGGCTCAGCAGGCCGGCAGTTCCCTGGCCGTCAATATGGTGCTGTTGGGAGCACTGGCCCAAACCGGCCGTCTGCCTTTTCCTGGAAAAATCATCGCCGGGGTCATCGCTACCCGCACTCCCCCGAAGCATGTGGACACCAATCTGCGGGCCTTCCAACTCGGCCAGGAAGCCATCGCCCGGCAGGTTCCACCGCGCAAACTCAAAACCGCCTAGATGAGGTAATAACGTCCACTTTTAGGTTATTCCACCCTCACAGGCGGGGATCGATATCACTACGAAACCGTAATATCCTGCTGTCCACCCCTGGGCTCGGATAGCCTTCTCTTGGGCGTAATACCAAGTTGTTATCAAAAAGGGAATATTCTCATTGGAGGGGCTTGATTTATCAAGCCCTTTAGGGCGCAATGAATTTGCCCCGACGGTTACATTATTTTTTTGAACGCAACCTGTTATAAGTTCGGCTCCAGTAATTTAATTTTACAATCTAGCAAAAAACCTGGCAGGGAAGCGGCAGCAAACCTGCCGGGAAGTTTAGCGGTCCTGATTAAAGTATAATGATTATAGGACGGTAACTAAATTTATCCACTCCCCCGGCATGGCACACTGGTTGCTAAAAATAAGAATGTTTTACCCAGAATAACCTCGGGACAAAAATCCTAGCCATCCTCATTTTGGATTTCGATGTTACCTTCGTTCTTTAAGGCTTATGGTTTTATGAGATAAACTGGGGCCAATTTATCCGGCGCCTGGTTAGGGGGAATTTTTGATATCAAGGGGAAAGGAGTAATTAGCATGCGAGCCTGGCCGAAGTTGTGGGGAGTAGGTCTATTAATTTTAGTTCTAATTTTTCCGGTCCGATCAGCTCTAGCCATCAATGCTGAGGACTTATTGGACCTATTGGTGGAAGAAAAGGTCATTACACCAGACAAGGCCCAGAAATTAAAGGAAAAGGCTGAGCAGTTGGATCGGGCCCGCCAGAGCCGGGAGGCCGCGGAACGGGCTCAAGAGTTAGAGCAAATTAAGCAAGAAGCCAAGGCCGAAGCCATTAAGGAAGCTAAAAAGGCAGTGCCCAAGCCCAAGGTCGAGGTGGGGTATAAGAAAGGCTTTTTCATGCAGACCCCGGATGACAAGTTTAAGATGCGCATCCGCCTCGGTCTCCAGCCCCGATACACCTATTTAAACCGCGACAAAAGTGTGATCGCGGCGGATCGCACGCTGCGGGACACCTCCAGTAATGCCTATTTCAAATTCCGCCGCCTCCGGTTATTCTTTGACGGCAATGCCTTTGATAAAGATCTTAATTACATGTTTCACATCCAGTTGGAACCTAACCAGCAAGTCAATGTCCATGATGCCTATGTTTATTATTCCGGCTTAAAGTACTTACAGCCCTGGATCGGCCGCGGTAAGGTCGCTTATGGTCTGGAATTCTGGCAATCCGGCTGGGGCTTAAACTTTGTCGAGCGTTCTATCTTTTCCGGGGAGACCGACCAACCCTGGCCCGGGGGTAATGCCGAGTTCAACGGTCCGGCGGGTTCCACCGGGATTGGCAACAATAGATATAACACCGGCGGCTTCAATGTCTACCGCTCCCAAGGCTTCATGCTCATGGGCGATCTTGATCTCTGGGCGCCGCGCAACCTGCGCTATTGGGCGGGAATCTGGAACGGTCCCAATACCCGCGGCACCGACAATATGAATGACGCGGAATTTTTATATACCGGTCGGTTGCTATTTGCCCCCTTACCCAATGGCGGTCCGGATGATGCCGAGCTATTTATGCAAGGTGATTATAAAAATCACACCGGCTGGCCGATGTTTTATGTGTTGGGGTCGCTGTTCACCAACCGGGATAAAAATAGATCTAACCGCCCCGGTCGTGATCCAGTTACAGGAGATGCCCTACCCCAAGAAACTTACGATACCGCTAATCATGGCTTTGATCTAGCGGCGGTGTTCAAGTGGCATGGCTTTTCTTTGCAGGCGGAATGGGCCCGGGAAACCTTTACCGAATTCCGGCCCAACGTCTTTATTCCCGGTCAGTTAGGGCAGGGCCACCGTACTGGCCATCGCGAGGCCTGGTATGTTGCGGGCGGCTATTTTATCCTGCCCCAGCGCTTGGAGGCGGTGGTCCGTTATGCCTATGCCAACCGGGTGCAGAACGCTGACAATCCTTATACCTGGAGCTTCTTAGCTACCGATGCCAACCAGACCAATTATCTGGTCCAGGTTGATCAGGCCGGTAACTTCGCCCGGGAAGGAATTTTGCGGGAATATACTGCCGGCCTCAACCTCTATGTCAATGGCCACAACCAAAAATACCAGGTTGATTACAGCCGCCTGATCCGCGAGTTTTACGGCGGCAGCAATCAAGAGGATAACCGCTTCCGCCTCACCGCTTATTGGCTCTTTTAAGCTGATCAAAAAAAACCTGATTAAAGATCGGGCCTCCTGAGGAAGGCCTGATCTTTAAGATCTAGGTGATATTTTTTTCTTAACACTTACAAGTAACTGCTGCACTGGCCAAGCCGATATGGTTCTCCACTTTTGGTCGACCGGCCCATAATCTCCGTTTTTCGTGAGGAAATAGCAGATATCTTTCCTTTGGCAAGCCAAGGCCTTGCAAATTTCTTGACAAAGGCCAAAGATTGTTATAGCATTCACATGATTTAGTATAACTATAACAGGGCTAAAAAAATCATTATTTAATCAATCCACCAAGGAGGTTAAGGCTTATGAAGAAAGAGATTCCTGCAGATTATTTACCCCCCAAAGAACTCTGGCCTAATGAACCAATACCGGAAGAGTTCAAACTGCCTGACCAGGCAAACATTGCCGAGGAATTTCTCGATAAGCATGTCAAAGAGGGTCGAGGCGATAACGTTGCCATTCTGTTTGGCGACACGAAGGTCACTTATAAACAACTTATGCAAAATGCTAACAAGGTTGCCAATATTCTGAAAGAGCTGGGCGTGGTAGCTCAGGACCGGGTGGGCATCCGGATGACCAACACTCCCCAGGCGGTAGCCATCAATTTTGGCATTCAGAAAGTCGGGGCCATCCCGGTGCCAGTATCTCCGCTATGGGCTAAGGAAGAGATCTCTTTTACTTTAAATAATGCTGAATTTGCGGCGTTTGCGGTCAGCGCCCCCCTGATGCCAGCGGTAGAAGAGGGGAAGCACGAATTCCAGTTTTCCACTAAGATCATCGTAGTGGGAGGCGCTGCCGATGCAGTCAAGGCCAAGGGATATCTGTGCTTTGAAGAGCTGATGGCTAAAGCTTCTGATACTTTTGAAAACTATAAACTCAATATGGATGACATCGGCGTCATTCTTTATACCTCCGGGACTACCGGACAGCCTAAGGGTTGCGTCCATTTTGTCAAAGAGGTGCTGGTCGAATCCCATTTAGTTAATAAATATGTCTATAAGCTCCAACCCGGAGAAGTGCTCGGCGGTTCGGCGCCGGTCTCCTTTGCCGCGGGCTATGGCACTTTCTGCTTAATCCCCTTTGCGGCGGGGGCCACCATCTCGCTGTTACCCAAGTTCACCCCCGACGACATGATGGGTATTATCCAGAAACACAAGGTTAATGTGGTCACCGGCTTACCCACTGCCTACCGGAAGCTGCTGGAAATGCCCAATTTTGATGATTATGACCGCTCCAGTGTGCGGATGTACACCACTGGTGGCGATGCCCTGACCGGTAAGACCCTGGCCGCCTGGCAAGACAAGACCGGCATGCCCATCTGGGAAGGGCTGGGGGCGACCGAAATGGTCCACCTGGTAACCTCGAACACCATGGGCAAGTTCCCCGTGCCCGACTCCATCGGTAAGGCGCTGCCTGGTTTTGAGGTCAAAGTGGTCAATGTTGACGGCAAAGAATGCTCCCCGGGCGAAGTGGGCAGCATGCTGGTCAAAGGCCCCACCGGCACGATCTACTGGAAGCCGTACATCCAGGAAAACAAACTCTTGAAGACCATGAAGAAGGGCATCAAGGACGGCTATAATATGATGGGCGATGCCGTTTACATGGATAAAGAAGGCTATATCTACTTCCAGGCCCGGGAAGATGATATGATCAAGTCTTCCGGCTTCCGTCTGGCCCCCAGCGAGATTGAAGACGCCCTGATCCGCCATCCTGCCGTCCGGGACGCGGCCGTGGTCGGTATTCCTGATGAAATCATCGGCCAGCGGACCACCGCCATGGTCGAACTGGAACCTGGCCATAAGCCGTCGGAAGAATTGGCCAGAGAAATTGTTAATTCCACGGTTGACGTATTAGCCAAATACAAGCTGCCCCGGGAAGTGGTGTTCCTGGAAGCCATTCCGCGCACTCCTACCGGCAAGATGATCAAAAAGGATATGCGTCGGCTCTACGACGAGTATCCCAACAAGGTCAGACTGGCCTAAGCTTATATTTTTTAGACCCGGAGGTTGGAAACCCGGCCTCCGGGTTTTTTATGGCCTGAGATTGAAAAAAAAGACTTATACCCAGTTTTTATTCAAATGCGACAAACTCATCACTTAACGCATTGATCAGATTAAGCATTTCAACAGAAAACTAAAAACTAAAAACTAAAAACTGTATTATTTATGAAACCATAAGGCACTAAGAAAGCTTGCGCTTCAGGGGCCTTAGGGTTTCATAGTCCCTCTCTTTTTACCCATTGGGGTGAAAAACTGGTAAAATTATAGATTAAACTTTTAGGATGGCTCCCAGGAGCGGTGGCGCTGGTGGGGGCCCCAAAAGCCGGGGTTTAGATCCAGTGATTAATTTTCCAGGCTAACGGGTAAGGCGCGGTTATGGATTATGTGGATTTACATACCCATTCTACTGCCTCGGATGGCTCTTACCGCCCACGGGAAGTAGTAGCTAGGGCTCATGAGCGTGGTCTTAAGGCCATGGCCCTGACCGATCACGATACCGTTGATGGGGTGGCTGAAGCTGTTCAGACCGGCGAGCAATTGGGGATTGAGGTAATCCCGGGAATCGAAATCAGTGCCGATTTTCCCGAAGGCACCATGCATATCCTGGGATATTTTATTGATTACCAGGATTCTGCCTTTAACCAGCGTCTCCAGGTATTGAAAAAGGCCCGGGCCGAGCGTAACCCGCGTATCGTCGAAAAATTAAACCAACTAGGAATGTCAATTTCCTGGGAAGACATTCTCCAGGTGGCGGGTGGGGGGCAGATCGGCCGACCGCATATTGCTCGGGCCCTGGTGGTCAAAGGTTATGTCCAGGATCAGCAAGAGGCCTTTGACCACTACCTGCGCCAGGGCGGACCGGCCTATGTGCCCAAATTTCGCCTGTCCCCGGCGGAATCGATTGCCTTAATTCGTCAGGCCCACGGCATTCCGGTCCTGGCTCACCCCTTTACCCTGGGATTAGGGCTGGAGCAACTCAAACGCCAGCTCCAGGAATTACAGGAACTGGGCCTGGTCGGCCTGGAAGTTTACTATCCCGAACACTCCCCCACCCGGCAAGCCGATTATCTCAAGCTAGCAAAGGAACTGGGGCTGTTAGTAACCGGGGGCTCGGATTTTCACGGGGCCAACAAACCCGGCATAGAATTAGGTAGAGGACCTCATCAACGCCATCTGACCTATGACTTGGTGCTGGGCCTCAAGGCCTGGCTCCATGCCCATCGTTAGCCCTGCCTGACTTACGAGTACGACTGAATTTATCGTCGTGGCCCAGATCTCGCCATTCCTGGGCAATTCTTTTGATGCTTTAAGGCTGATTTCGAAATGGCACGCGAGCCAGCCCGAGATTATTCTGTCGGCTGGACCTTGGCAGCCAATTGCTCCTTAAAGCGGCTGACAAATTCGGTGCTGAAGGCCTCGATATCCATGGCTTCGTCATAGCGCCCGGCCAGATATAAAGCCATACCTTTAAAAATTTGGGCCTCTTTCAGGTCGGGGTTGAGATTTAAAGCCCGGTTAAAATATGCGATGCTCTGGTCATGTTGGCCTTGCCCCAGTAAAGCCTGACCCATGCCGGTCAGGGCGTGGGCATTGTCTGGTTGCTGCGCCAGGATTTTTTCAAGCAGGGCTACCGCTTCCTCACACCGGTTCAGATCGATCAGACAGAAGGCCTTTAATTGTAGGGCAGTGATATTTTCCGGTTCGCGGGCCAGTTCTTTACCGCAGCAAAATATCGCCTCTTCCAGCAGGCCCTTTTGAACCAGTTTGGCCGCGCCATCCACCCAGGGAATTTTGTCCTTCACCCCAATAACTTCGAGCATCAGGCTCTCGTAGGTCTGTTCGACCACCAAATTGCCCAGATCCTTTACCGGTAGGCCATGTCCCGGCAAGACATGGGCAATATCTTTTTTGAGCAGGGTTTTTACTCCAAATAAATAATGGTCTAGCCGCCCCCCGGCCTTCTGGTCCGGTCCGGCCATGGCATGCGGCAACACCGTATCACCGGTAATGGCAGTTTTCGAGGGGGCATGATAAAGGGTGATCCCGTCAACGGTATGGCCGGGGGTATAAATCACTTCCCATTCCAGGCCGCTCAGCTCTAATCTTTCTCCACCTTTGACTTCGGTATAGCGGCAGCCGAAATCGGTGATGGTTTTTTTCAGCACCTCCGGACTTTCCTGGTGCAAGATGAGCTCAAAGCCGCCGGTTTGGGTAATGCTAGGGTACGATCTGATAAACTCAAAGGCCCCCATGGCATGGTCACGGTGCCCGTGGGTGAGAACGATCTTTTTAACCTCAGTGGGTTTGTAACCGAGGCGAAACAGATCCATGAACATGGTGTAGTCGTTGCCCGGATCCACCACGCTCAAATAGTCGCCTCTGATGACATAAACGTTGCAAGAATAATCATAGCCCAGCAGATAAAGAAATCTTTCCCAAAATGGCTCGGTGCTCTGAAATACCTGGGCCAAGGTTTGCCAGCCCGGGTGTAGAGGCTCCTCCGGTTGCGCTCCCTCTAGCGATTCTCGCGGGTCTTGGCCTTCAGCTCTGTCGGTCATAGGTGCTCCTTTACTTAATAATTATACTGATTTTATATATTATTCTAATCTAGGGGAATTCTCAAGAATATTTGGGACGGGCCGTCGTCAGGACTAATTCCAAGATGTCATCAAAAAAGTAATATTCTGATTGTAGGGGCTTGATTTATCACGCCCGAGAGGGCGCAATGAATTGCGCTCCTACCAAAAACTGTTCAATACCATCGAAAAGACCATCATCATCTAATTGACCGCAAGGTTGTGAGAACCGATAAAAAAATCCCCCTCCCCATAATATGGGAAGGGGGACTAGGTTATACTATTAGTTGAGTTAGGCCGGGATATAATCCAGGGTGAACCCCAGTTTCATCTTGTCTTCCGGCCACCACTTGGTGCTCATCTTTTCTTCGCCAGCATAGACCGGCTGCTCATTAATAGTCTCAATCACCAGTTCTAGGAAATGGAACTCGGTGAGCTCATATTTGGTGATGATTTCTGGGGGCAGCAACACCGCCAGGCCCGACTCCCGAGAAAATTTCCAGTGGAAGGTCTCATTGGGCTCATGGGTCGCCTGCCCGGTCTTGCCGGTGTAAACCTTCAGGATCTTGCCTGAAATATTATCATTGGGCTTAACTTTAAATTCCTCATAGAGCTCATCAGGTATATGCCACCACAAGGCTCTAAACCCGGTCTTGACATATCCTTTGACGAGCATGGGGTCGAATCCGCATACACCAACACGACATTTTGCTGGCATGCTTACCCTCCTTATATTTTAAATCCCAAGTTATTCGGTCCTACTACCATCAGAGGTTTGGCGGCTAAATAAGCTCGAGGCCTGTCTTCAAGGCTGATCTTATTTCCGCAAAACCTCCTTGGTGTGCTCGACAAACTTAATCCATATTCCTTTTTTCTGAGGTGGGGCCGCCACGGCTTCCAGAGTTTGGCGCAGGTCCTCCACCTCATTGTAGCAGACGTCCATGAAATCATTGACCTCATCCGGGGTGAGATATTTACAGGCATACAACCGCATCACAAAGGGAGAGATGTGCTCAGCAATCTCGGCGGCGAATTCCTCCGCCAGGTATTCATCTCCGCCCTCAGGGGTGGCAAACCCGAGATAACTCCGCTTCCAGTTGAGGACCATGGTCTTCAGAACATCCAGCTCTTTTCGGACGTTGTCTTCCATGCTACTTCTTCTGCTCAAAGGCGTAACATTTTTTGACCACGTTAAAGTCCGCTACACACCAAAAATGCGGCCAGTGGATTTTCATACACCAACCAATGATGTCGGCGGGCGGAAAACTGGAACCTCTAATCACCGGTTTGAGATGCTCGCACTGCCAGCAGATATGATCCGATTCTTTATCCGGCTCCAGGACTTTATCTAAGAATTGGCGTGGGGTTAATCCTTCAGTCCCGCTCATGTAACACTCCTTTCCTTATCACCGCTCCATATTACCAGTCCGAAACTTCCCCGTCCCTGAGTTTCCGAAGATACTCCTCATAGACATCGGGAGAGAGCCGCTTCAGATCCCAATTGAACAGATAGCTACCGGCGATGCCCCCGTCCGGCGGCTGCGGACGCCATCCCCGGACCGGGCGGCCGCGGATGCTGAACTTCACCATATCCGGCACTCCCAAGTAGATATGCCGCGGCAGGCACTCGAAGGGCCGAGTCCGGCCTTCGACCCCCGGGGAATAGTTGGAGTAGCCATCCAGGGGCTTATCCGCGTAGAGGGGGCTGGTATCGGGCTTCTCACCAGGTCTCTCTTCCGGACCGATATACATATGGCCCTGGATCATGTGGATGAAGTAAACCGTGCCACATTCGGCGCAGTTGACCTTGCCCTTCCAGTTCCAGAAGCAATACGGATCCAGGTAATTCACGGTGTTGCACGGTTTCCCGTCCACCATTTTTTTACACCAAATAATATCACACACAGCGCTCCCTCCTTTTAGATCATGGCCTTGGAGTACCACTCTTCGATCTTGGCTGTTGGATACCCGAGCAGCTCGTGGTAAATCTTGACGTTGTCAGCGCCCACCGGCCGCCAGATCCAGTAGAGGCGGCGGGGAGTCTTGGACATCAAGCCGGCGCCGTAAGACCCCATTACCATGACATCGCCGAAAATGGGATCATCCTGCCACCGGATAGTGCCGCGCCGGCGCCAGTGTTCTAGTTCATAGACCTCCCGGTCATTCAACACCGGCTCGGCCAAGAGACCCGCGCCTTGCAGAATCCGGACGACGTCGGTCCTGGACTTATCTTTAGCCCATTCCTCCAGGGCGGCGTAGATTTCCACCTGCGCCTCGCCCTCAACCCGATCCTTATGCTGCTGATAACGGCTGTAGAGGTCGGGCTTCTTGATGACCTCGCACAGCTCTTTGAAGTCCGGGTCGTTGAAGGCCGAGACCATGACGTAGCGGGCATCCAGCCGGTCCTGCGGGTTGATGGCATCCGGGTAGGCGGACTTGCCGGCCAGGATGATGCCATGGACGCAGAGCTGGGTATCCCAGTTGCCCCAGCGCTGGCGGACGATGCCAAAGCGGCCATAGAGCGGCGCGGCATAACCCAGACAACGGGTAGCGGCCTGCACCTGGGAGAATTCGATCATAGTGCCCAGGCCGGTTTTCCGCCGCCAGTGGATCGCGGCCAGGATGCCGAAGGTGATCTGGGTGCCGGAGTACCAGTCAATACACCAGTTGGAGTGCTTGGTGCAGTGGCCGCCCATAAAGGGATGCATTCCAGTCACCGAAGCCAGCCCGGCGTGGGCCTGACCTAGGATATCATAGGAGCCGCCGAAGACCTTGGGCCCGTAACCGAAGCCGCCGCCCCAAACATAGATAAACCGGGGGTTCATCTCAATCAGGTAGCGGTAGCTCTGTTTCCAGCGGTCAAAGGTCCCTGGCCGATAGCACTCAGTCAGCCCATCGGACATCTTTACCAGACGATAGAAGGCTTCCTTCATTTCGTCCAGGTGATAGTCCATGGAGATGTGATATTCATTGGGATTAGCGTTCAAATAACCCATGCCGGTCCCGGTCATCGGCCGGGTGTCATGCAAGGGATAGAGGTAGGTCTCATTGAACGGCGCACAGTGCCGCATGGGGTCACCCATGCGGGGCATCTCGACTTTGATGACCTCGGCCCCCAGTTCGGCCAGGTTAGAAACCGAATGGGGCGTGAAGATATACATGGTGGTGCTCATCCAGCGGATGCCTTTAAGCGACATGGGCTTGGAGAACTCCCCGCCCGGCGCGAAGGCGGCCCGGCAGTAATCCTCATAGGGCATCTTCATTTCGTCGAGTTCTTGTTTGCTTTTGGGGCCGTCCAGCTCCTCCAGCCGACATACTCTTGGGTCCTTCGCCATTAGATAACCCCCTTTTCCTTGAGTTCGTTTACTCTGGTCTGACCGATCCCGGCGTACTTCATCATGACTTCATAAGTATCATAGCCCAACGGCCGGCCTAATACTTTGACCCGGTGCGGGGTCCGCATCTGATAGTTGTTCGGGGGCACCGAGAACAACAGCGTGCCGTAATGATCGGTATCAATGGTGCACACCCAGGGACGATACTTGAAGTGGGGGAACTCGGAGACTTCGTCGATGAACAGCACCGGACCGGCAGCGATTTCGTACTCCAACAGTTTCTGTTCCGCTTCAATCCGGTTGATGTCTCTGAGCCAGCGGGTGGTCAGGGTATAGGTTTTGGTCAGCATTTCCAGGGCATTCCGGGCTCCCATCTCTTTGAGGATGGGGTCTTCGTGGATCAGCCGCCCGAACTGCGGGAAGTCGCGCTCAATACACATACCGATGCGATACCACAGCCGGTCGGTCTGCCCGCCGATCATCATGTAGCCGTCCCGGCAGGGGTTCCACTCATATTGGTTGAGGTTGGGGTCCCAAGCGCCGGTACGGGCCTTGATGCTGGCATTGAAGCCGTACCAGCTAATATCAAAGTCCAGGATGTCCATCTGGGACTCAGCCCCGGTGACCTCGCAGAACTGACCGGTGCCGCCTAATTCATTTCTCCAATATAAGGCGGCCAGCAGAGTATTAGCAGCCTGCTCGCCGGCGACATAGTCGGCAAACCAGACGCCGGAACGGGTGGGGTCACCACCCCGGCCTCGAGGCAATTGATCCTGCGGGAAGCCGGTGTTGTGGATAAAGGCATTGGCGCAGCCCCCGAAGGGTTCCAGGGTCCATTGCCCGAACTTAGACACCTTGTCTTTGTAGGGTCCCCAGGTGCCCCGAACCGCAATATTGCACCACACCAATCCAGGATACAGCTTGGAGATGTGCCGATAGCCGATGCCCAGGCCGTCCATATAGCCCGCCGGCATTTCATCGATGACCCCGTCCACTTGGCTGCACATGGCCCGGAAGATATCCCGGCCTTCCTCGGTCTCCAGATTCAGGGTAACCGATTTCTGGCCGCGCATTTCATGCAGGAAGTCGAGGCCGCATTTTTCCCCGGTGATCTTGGATTCGAGCATGTACTCTTCCCGACCAAACGGGGTTAATTGGCGCAGCGGGTCGCCCCCGGGCGGCTCGATCTTAATCACCTCGGCCCCGGCCTCACACAGCAGGCCAGCACAGAACATGTTGCCCATGCGCCACATACCGACGCACAGGAACTTCATGCCTTGTAGGGCCTCGGGTTTGCCAAAGGCCAGTTCATATCTGAGGTTATCCTCACACCAGTTGCCGAAATCCGTCGCTTTCCGCCGGGCATAGACTTTATCTACCTCTTCGCGCGGCGGCGGCGGGGTGACTGGCCAGGGCCTGATGTCAGGATGCATCAGATCAAGGGTGTCAGCCCGGCAAGTTATCTCAATTTCTTTTCTTTCCGCCATGTTTTGACCTCCAATTAAGCGTTATTGCCCTTAATCCTTTAGGATACTCCAACCCAATTATTGGCAATACCTTACACACAGAACACCCCCGCTTAATTTAAACGCGGGAGTGCTGTTGGTCTCTAACCTCTCACCTCCTTTCATACCGATCCCGAAATTCATTAATTTATTGTTGTGCAAATCTGTTGCCACTTGCTTACCTTGTGATTAAGTACTTTGAATTTAAAACTTTTCATTAAAACGATAGCTTGTGTAATTCGGCGCTAAGTTCGCCCGCCTTTTGCTTAACCCAAAAAGACTGAACGGGTATTTTCTCCCAACAACGTGGGGTGTTTTTCCCCTAGATTAACTCCAGGTCTAGGTTGATACCCCTTGTGCTTCCCCAGCCATGGGTCGGCCTTAATCGGAGTTCTAAATTTCCTCGATAGCACATTAAATTTATTCTAAATTTGACTTTTTGGTGGAACTCTCAATAATTTCTATGGTAAAGGAGGGTTAATTTTAAGAATGGTTTGGGGTGGCCCAACCGGGAAGGTTAAGATGACCTTCGCAGATGATAGCTATATAGACTTGAAAATAATTTCTCAATCCCCAACCCGGCAAAATCTCGAGGTGAATAATGCGGCTTAAGATCTGGCGATTGCTGCTTTTGGCGATCATGGTAATTTTCGGTCTGGTCGGTAGGGTTAATTCTGCTCCTGGTGCTTCAGCCTTAGCGGGCAAGTTGGTTTATCTCCAGGGCGAGGTTAATCTTTGCCGGGCTGCAACTGGGGGCTGGCAAACCGCGCAGATCGGCGACTCCCTTTTTGGCGGTGATGTGGTTAAAACTGGCCCGGCTTCGGTGGCGGCCATCCTTTGTGTAGATGAAAGCCAGCTTAAAGTTCACGAAAATACGGTCCTGGAGCTCAAGAGTGTAATGACCTCACCTCGCCTGGGGCTGGCGGAAATCGTCCCCGCGGCAGGGGAAAAACCGGCCCTCAGCCTCTATCGCGTCCCGCAAGGAGAAGTCTGGCTGCGGAATACTAAAGAGACCTTCCGTTTCGAGCTGGAAACGCCGGCGGTTACCGCCGGAATTCGCGGTACCGAGTTCAATCTGCGGGTTGGGGCGGACGGCACCACCCAAATAATCCTGCTCCAGGGCAAGCTGCGGCTGGCTAATCCCCAGGGCGAGTTGATTCTCAATTCCGGCGAAGAAGGCCTTACCCGTCCCGGCCAGGCGCCGACCAAGCGGCTGGTGCTGCAACCCGAGGATGCGGTGCAGTGGTCCCTTTATTATCCCGGGATTTTTAGTTATCGGGATCTGCCCTTGGCGCCCCCGGGGATGGAAACCGGGGTGCCGTCCGGCTCGGCGGCGGAAGCGGCAATGCTTTATGACCAGGGGCGTCTTTTCGAGGCTCGGGCCGCGACCCAGGCCATCCTGCAGCAAGCTCCGGGAGACGATCAGGCGCTGACCGTCTTGGGTTGGATCAACTTACAACAGCAGGCTCCCCTGGAGGCGCGACGCGCCTTTCAGCAAGTAGCGCGGCCGCAGGCCCTGGCCCTGGTGGGCCTGGCCCTGGCCCGCTACCGCCTGGGCGAACTCGTCCCCGCCTATGAGCTGGTAAGAACCGCGCGTCAGCAACTGCCGCCTTCGCCCTTGCTATGGACCATGGAGGGCTATTTTGCCCTGCTGGCCGCGCGCATCGCGGAATCTCAGGCTTGCCTGGAGCGTGCCCTGACCCTAGAGCCAAATTATACCCTGGCCCGCGCCTTGTTGGCCCAAATGTTATTGGTGCAAAACCGCAAAGCCGCGGCGCGTGCAGAGGCCTCCCGGACCTTGGCCCCGGCCCCGGATTCTCCCGCGGCCCAACTTACTATGGCCCTGGTAGAGATTGCGCACTTCAATCATACGGCGGCCCAAGCCCATCTGGAGAAGGCCATTAAGGCCGATCCCAGCTTTGTCCCGGCTTATGTATATCTGGCCAAGCTCTGGTTGGGGGGAGATTATCTGGAGCGAGCCTGGAAAACCATTGAAGCCGCCCGTCGGCTGGCCCCCGAGGAGGGGGAGGTTCTCTCCCTGGCCGGCTTTATCAAGCTAGGCTTCCGGGATTATCAGGCGGCCCGGAAATTTTTCGAGCAGGCCATCAGGGCCAATCCCGGCCTGGGCGAACCGCACCTGGGGCTGGGAATCTATTATTTCCGCTACCGGGAACCGCGCCAGGCCCTGGCGGAAATGTTAACCGCCACCCTGTTGGAGCCTAGGGTGTCCCTCTATCAATCCACCCTGGGCAAGGCGCTCTATCAGGTGCGGGCCTTTGACAAAGCTCTGGAAGTCTATGACTATGCCCAAAACCTGGACCAGAACGACCCTACCCCGCATTTGTATAAAGGTATTGCCCTGACCGACCTTAACCGGCCCGGAGAAGCCGTCCAGGAGATCAATCGCTCCATAGCCTTGAATGACAACAACGCCATTTTCCGCTCCCGCCTGATGCTCGACCGTGACCTGGCGGTGCGCAACTACGATTTGGCCCGGGCGTATAATCAGTTAGGTTTAGGAGAATGGGCGTATAGCAAAGCCGTCACCGCGGTAAAAAAGGATCCTTTGAACAGTTCAGCCCGTCTGTTCCTGGCCGGTGCCTACCTGGCGACCCGCCAGCGGCTGGGGTCGGCTGGTTCCGAATTATTACTCTATCGCCTGTTGTCCCCGGCCAACCAAAATACCTTTACGCTCTACAATGATTATACCCCAATGTTTGAAATGCCCTATCTGCGGGTGCAGGCCCAGGGTGGAATCGGCACCTGGGGCCATTCCCGGGCCATCCAGGATCATAGCCTGGAGGTTTACGGCGGGGTACCAGGGCTGGCCTTCGATGTCTTCGGCGGCTATCAGGAGGATGATGGTTTCCGGGCCCGGAACGGTGACGATCAGGTTTATAATATTCTTAACCTGGTTAAATGGGAGCCGACGGTCAAAAACTCAGTGATGGCGGGATTTTCGTATTCCGATTCTGAAGCCGGTGATCTCAGCAATCTTAACGACTTTGGCTTTGCCAACTCTACTAATCTCAGGCAATTTTTCCGCACCCGCTTCTACGAATTAGGCTACGTGCACCGCTTTACGCCCCGCGCCACCCTCCTTAGTTATTTAGCCTATGCTAACAGTGATTGGCATCTCAGGGATAAGACCCTTGACACCGAGTCGTTTTTCGGCCTCCCTCTGGACATTAGCAGCACTCTTAACCGCCGCTATGACCGAGAATTTTATGATATTCAGCTCCAGCAGCAGTTGGTTCTGGGAAATCATACCTTGATGGCAGGATTTGATTATTTTTCTGGGCACTTGAAGTATAAATATGATGAGCTGCTGGAGTACTCAATCTTTGGCATTCCGCTTTTCTCTATTCCACTGTATTACAATTTTAGGCCGCCGGACCGCTCCTACAGCTTTTATCTCCAGGATTACTGGCGGTTAACTCCGAGCTTGTTGGCGGAACTGGGAATTTTTTACGATAATACCAAAAGCTCCCGGGCCGGCTTTGCAGAGTCAGTATCCCTCTGGAGTTGGAATCCCCGCGTCGGCCTCAACTACCAGGTCAACGCTGACCATACCTTGCGTTTGGTCCTCCAGCGTTCTCTGGCCACGCACAATCTGTTGGCCCCGCTTTTGGTACCTGCCGAAATTGCCAGCTTCCCGTGGCAAATCAACGTCGATGACGGCTCAGAGGTGCGAGAGGTCGGGGTGGCTTGGGAGGCCCAATGGAACCCCTTGACTTACTCGGTGCTGCGCCTTAATGCTAATCGCATTTTTACACCGCAATATGAGGTGGATGATCAACTACAAGAGCACCGGGTGTGGTGGGGCTGGAAGCGCTATACGGCCAGCCTGACCATTAACCGCATCCTCAGTCCCGCTTGGGGTCTAACCACCGGAATCATAGGCAAAAAATTTGACCCCAGTATCAAGAATAGTTATGATTTCTCCGAATTAAGCGCCTTGGTACAACTCTCCTTTCTGCACCGCTCCGGCTGGCAGGGGCTGCTTCGCACTTATCTGGTGCGGCAGGATCTGACCGACCGCGGGGATAGCTTTTATGGATTGGCGGACGCCACCCTGGGATATGAATTTCCCGGCAAGCGGGGGCTGGCTTCCCTGGAGATTACCAACATTTTTGATCGCCACTTCTATTTTCAGAAAGAGTTCGTCACTTTTGATGCCTTGTACCCGGCCCGGCGCATACTGTTTAAGCTGGCCTTTTATTTCTGACGTCTCCTAACTGGCTGTTGAAAAACGACCTTTTTGGTCCTCACTAAGGTCGGGAAAAACAAAGGTGTCTGATAGAAATTATACCAAGTTTTAATTCAAATGTAACAAAATCATATCTTAAGGCATTGAATAGATTAAGCATTTCAACAGAAAACAGAAAACAGAAAACAGAAAACTAAAAACTGTATTAAACCCTACTTTTCTGTCAAGACCAAAACACCCTGCCAATCGGCTCCGGGCGGCTGTTGCTGGTGCTGTTGACAGCGGTTTAATAATGCTTGCGTGGGGCCGTCCTCTGGCTTCAGGCGCAGCGCGGCTTGGAAATACTCTTGGGCCTGATCCCAGTTTCGAGCTAAATAGGCTGCCCGTCCGGCTGCGAAGGCCTGTAACCAGCCGGGCTCGCCCTCTTGGGGACTTGGACCTAAGAGTTCATAAATGGTCACCGGTTGCCAGCGACCTTTGACCTGGACGCGGTCCAAGGCGCGGAATAGAAAATAATCGGCGGCCCGCTGATAAGTATCCTCGCTCAGGATGATTTCCGTCCCATAGAGCTTGTTTACGCCTTCCAGGCGGGAGGCCAGGTTTACGGTATCCCCCATCACGGTATAATCGAACCGTTCCTTAGAGCCGATGTTTCCGGCCAGCACCCGCCCCGAGTGGAGGCCGATCCGGGCTGCCAGCCGGGGCAGGCCCTGGGTACTCCAACCTTCCTGAAGCCGGATCATGGCTTCCTGCATTTCTAAAGCGGCTTGACAGGCCAGGCGGGCATGGTCAGCCATGGCCACCGGCGCCCCCCATACCGCCATCAGGGCGTCCCCGATAAATTTGTCCAGCGTGCCGTGCCGCGCCAAAATAATCTCGGTCATGGTGGAGAAATATTCGTTCAACAGTTGAATCAAGGACTTGGGCGGCATGGTCTCGGCCAGCCCGGTAAATCCGGCCAGGTCGGCAAAGAGCACGGTGACCTCGGCTTCTTCGCCGCCTAGTTCCAGGCGCTCCGGGTGGGCAATAATGGCTTCCACCAGGGCCGCGGAGACATAGCGACCAAATGCCTGTCGGAGCCAGCGCTTTTCCCGAAATTCGGAGAGATATTTCCAACTGATATGTCCTAGATAGACTAGAACCAGGCCCAGGCTGGTGAGCACGGGCGGCAGCCAGAGATGATAGCTGACGAATAACCCCAGAGACGTCCCCCAGGTCAGCAAAATTAGGGCCATTAGAACTGCCAAAGCCGCAGCCAACCGGAGCCGCCCCAGCAGCAGTGAGCAGGAGGCGATAAGCAGAAAGGAAACGGCTAACCGCAGTCCTGGCCCCAACTCCTGACCCCAGCTTTTAGTTAAAAGGGTGTAGATAATTTGTCCGTGAATTTCTACGCCCGACATAAATTGGCCGGTGCTGGCAAAAAAAGGATTGTTGAAAGAATCCGCCTGCTGCTGCGGGGTTACCGAGGCCTCTAGATTCCAGCCGACCAGAACTAGTCGTCCTCGGACCCGGTTTTCCGGCAAGGGGTGCTCAGGGTCCAGCACCTGATAATAGGAAACCGTGTCCAGGCTACGGGGCGGGCCGACGTAGTTAATTAGTCCGGAGAGATCGGTCGGCAGCTCTGGCCGCGGCGTCAGATTTTGCACTGCCGCGGCCGCCAGCGTCTCCAATTTATCAAGCCGCAGGCAGAAATGGCGCACCACCCCATCAGCATCGGGAGTAACCATCATCAACCCTAAATCGCGGGCCGCCTGACGTAATGGCTCTAAGGGCTTAATCAACATTCGCCGGGCAAAACGGGGGTCTTTAGTGACCTCTAGAGTCTGCCCCAAAATGACGTTTCCGGCCCGGTGCAGCGCTCTGGCCAAGAGCTCGTCATCTTCCGGGGTAGTGGGTTCAGCAAAAAGAATGTCGAAGATGATCAGGCGGGCCCCCATCTGGGCCAGCCTGTCCACCAAAGCGGCATGCATACGGCGCGGCCAGGGCCAGGGCTGGCCGATCTCCTTAAAAGACGGCTCATCAATGCCGACGATCAGCAGGTCCTGGGGCTGAGGGGAGCCAGGTCGCAGGCGGTAAATCAGATCCAGGGCATGATTTTCCAAGTTCTGGCCCAGGCTCATAAAACTTAAAAGCCCGATTACACTCCAGACGGCCAGCGTCAGGATCAGGGCGCGACCGGTGAGCGACGAAAGCCACTTTAATAAGAGACGCAACAGCTAAACCTCAGAAGTTGACAGTTCCAATTTGGGCCAAACCATAAGGGGTCGTCCTTAAGTATGAGATGCCGCCGATGTCAGGCAGGTGATCGGCGCGGACACGGGGAACGGCGACAATAGGGCGCTAAGGGACAGGGCGGGCCTTTGGGCTTACGGCAATAATCCCGTCCTAAGCGGACCAGGGCGGCTTCTAGGTCCGGAAAGTCATAACCGGGAAGGGGCTCAGCCCCCCAACGCTTTTTCAGGGCCTCCAAGGCTGGCCCCGCGGCTAGGTTATCTGGGACTAAAGCCAGATTCCGGGCCGCGTCCCCGGCCAGGGGGCTTAAGCGCGGCTCGGCTTTGGCCCAGATGCCGCGCAGCTCCCTGAGAAAAATCTCTACCGTGGTCGGCCCCATCCCCGGGGCCAGTCTCATTAACCGTGCTTCCAGGTCCTTGGCATCCTGCGCGACGGCGTGCAATTGTTCCAGATCGCCCTGATAGTCCTGCTGCAGGTTTTCCATCGCGGTCAAGAGCTTGGTGGCGGTTTTAAAATCATATCGGGCATAGCCGCCGGCATCCAACAAGGCTACCAGGCGGTCCCAGCCCTGAGCACGGATGGCCGCGGGTCCGATCACTCCGTGCGTGGCAAATACCTGATAGGTGCGGGCCGCGATTGCTCCGGAAATTCGGGCCCCAAAAAGCATGGCGGCCAACAACCACTTCTGCCGCGCTTCGGGGCCAGCTTTAAGATCGATCCCCAGCTCAGTGGCAAACCGACCGCCCAAGGTCTGCAATAAGCGGTTAAATACCGACATGCTGTTTGATCAAATAATTGCGTTCATTTTAACCGGCTCGTTCCCAAGTTGTCCTTGGGAACATAACTGGATGCCAAGCTAAGCTTGGCTCGGCAAGGCGTACCCAAATGCAAAAGGCGGGATGCGCTTCGCTTTCCCGCCCTACGGCCTGCTTTCCACACCTCGTTCCCAAGTTGTCCTTGGGAACGTAATAAGTTCAGCTTGAGAACAAGGCCAACAACCCTGCTACATAATCCGGATCCGCTTGGGGCCAGATTCGGGGGTAGGCTCGGTCGGTGGTTCCGGGGCTGGCGGAGTCGAGGGCGTGGTAGTAGCCTCCGGTGCGGTGGCCGGTTCGGGGATCGATTTAACCTCGGCCGCGGCGGGGGTCGCGGTCGGGGAAACCGTCACCGGCGGCTCGCTAACCGGCTTTTCGGTCGGAGCTGCGGGCTTTTTTACCTGTGGGGTAGATGGTTCCTTGGCTTCCGGGGTTTCCGGCTTCCTTACCCGGGGGATCACTTCTCCCGGCTTACTGGTTACCGGTTGCTCAAGGGTTGTAGCGGGCGGGCTGACCACTTCAGTGGGCGGGGGCTCGGGCACCGGAGACACCGATAAATAACGAGAGGATACCCAGCCGATGGTATCGGTTGGTCGAACCCGGACCTGATACCAATCTTCGCTTTCCCCTAATTTTTCCACTACTTGATTGCGCTCCAAGAAGCTGATGCGGGGACAATCCATACCCGGGCAGGCCCGCAGATTCAGACGGGAGACGGCCACGTAATACAACGCCGGTTGAGATTTGGGAGCCGCGGGGGCTGCTGCCTCCGGCTCCGGGGTGGGAGCAAAAACTACCTGACGATAACAGCCGGCCAGGCTAAGGGATATTAATATTGTTAAACACAGTAATCCTCGCCATCCCGGCTGGCCTAAAACTGGCATGGGCAACACGAAAAGATTCTCCTTAAGAATAACCCAGTTCTTTGCTTTCCCGGATCTTCCAGCCGTCTCCGATTGCTTCTAAAGTGATCTGGAAGGCGGCCCGATGCAATTCATAGGCTTTGGTCTGATGATTGTAAAGTTGAAAATTCCACACTATCTCAGCATTTACCTGGTTTGGGCCGATCAGCCGGAGATTGGAAATATTATAGGAGATATTTTTAAAGTCATAATTTTTCCAATTTTCCAGGGTCAGGGCTTCCAGCCGACCTAATTCCGGATAAGCGGAATGGTAACAGCTCATAAATCTATTGATATCTTTATTCAAATGGGCAGCTCGAATTTTTTCGGCAATATGTTCGACTTGCTTCTGTAAGTTATCCATTTGGGTTGAGGGTTGATAGGTATGCCCCGGCGTAAAGGGCAGACTATGAGTGGTCGGGGCTGGTTCCCTGGTCCAGAAATAAACCAATAGGGATAATCCCAGCAACACTCCCAGGCCAGCCAGCCAAACCCCGGGCCAGCCTTGCAGATTCCTGGTTTTCGGCGGCGGCGGATAAAAAAGGGGCTCCCGGGCCGCACGCCTGGAGGTTCCCGCGCCTTGTACCCGGGATCGGATCTGATGACCACATTCTGTACAAAAATTCTGGCCGGGGTAGGTTAAAGCCCCGCAATTAGGGCAGGGCAAGTGCGGCACCGTCTTGGCGGCGACCAAAGGCTGGCCACAACGTTGACAGAATTGCTGACCTTCGCCATGCACAAGATGACACTGGGGACAATAGGTCATAAACTTGACATCCCTGGTAACTTACACCCAGATTTGGTCTGCCTCCGGAGAAAGGCCGGATCACCCTTCCCGCCCGCCGCCAGGGCCAAATATTGGGGAGATTGACATTTTTCTTGCTAAATATCTGATTTTTTATTATCACATCTACAAGCGAAAAGACAAGTGCTTTTGTCGGATCGCCTTGCGGGGCAGTGCCCAGAGCGCTAAACGGGCCGGTAAGCCGGAGGACCATATCCCGGTGGGCCTTGCCAAGGACTAAATCTTTTGATAAAAAAATTTTTATAGTGATTTAATCAGCTAAGAAGATGCTTCACATTGACAATTTTGATTTAACGATCGTCACCACCAGCGGTACCGATATCCTGGATTTAACTCCGGCTGTAACCGAAAAGGTCTTGCAGTTAGACTTTCAGGGAGGGCTTCTGACCCTGTTTATTTCGGGTTCGACCGCGGCCTTGACCACTATTGAATTCGAGAGAGGGGTGATCAATGATCTTCGGGCCGCCCTGGAACGCCTGGTGCCTTCAGATCTAGACTACGAACACGATAAACGGTGGCAGGACGGCAATGGCTATTCCCACGTCCGGGCGGCGCTGCTGAAACCGTCTCTGAGTATACCGATTGTCGGCGGGCGCCTGATGTTGGGTACCTGGCAGCAGATCGTGTTGTTGGATTTTGATAATCGTCCCCGCCAGCGAGTTATTCGGGGACAGATTATGGGGATCAAGCCATCGGCCGGTTGAAGACCTCAGCGGACCCTCAGCCCGCCGATCAGGGTCAGAAATTGATCTTTGAAGATAACGTGGCCGCCCGGGCCTTGTTTGGCGAGCACGGCCAGAACCTGAAAATTATTAACCGGGCCCTGCATCTCAAGTCCCAGGTGCGCGGCAATCAGGTTACTTTGGTCGGAGACCAGCAGGAGGTACAACTAGGTCGTAGAGTCTTGGAAGAGCTCTATGATCTGATCCAGGCCGGTTATCAGGTCTTTCCTCAGGATGTGCAGTACGCCTTGCGGATTATCCAGCAAAAGCAAAACACCCACCTAAAAGATCTTCTCCTGGATACGATATACATATCCGCCATGAAACGGCGGATTACTCCCAAAAGTCTTAATCAGAAACGTTATATCGAGGCGATCCGCACCCATGATTTGGTGTTCGGGATCGGCCCGGCGGGCACCGGCAAGACCTATCTGGCCATGGCCATGGCAGTGGCCGGTCTGATGAACAACGAGGTTATTCGTATTGTTCTGGCCCGACCCGCGGTGGAGGCCGGGGAAAAGCTGGGATTTCTGCCCGGTGATCTGTACGAAAAGGTCAACCCCTATCTTCGGCCCCTCTATGATGCCCTGCATGACATGATGGATTTTGAGAAGGCCTCCCGCCTGATCCAACACGGAGTCATCGAGGTCGCGCCCCTGGCCTTTATGCGGGGCCGGACCCTTAATGATTCCTTTGTGATCCTGGACGAGGCCCAAAATACCACCTCGGAACAGATGATGATGTTTCTGACCCGACTGGGGTTTGGGTCCAAGGCGGTGATCACCGGTGATGTAACCCAGATCGATCTACCCCCGGGCACTACCTCGGGGCTGGTGGAGACTCAGGAGATCCTGGCCGGAATCGAGGGCATTGCCTTTGTTTATTTCAATGAACTGGATGTAGTGCGTCATTCCCTGGTTCTGGATATCATTCGGGCTTACGAAACTCGTAAACGGAAGGGGGCTCGACCAGAAGCTACCTCCCGCCCAGATAGTGCTCATGCCGGATAAGCCCTTAAAACCTAAAGATAAAGTGAACACCTGGCTCCATCAGGCCTGGGGCCCGTGGCGGACCTTGTGGTCCAAAACCGGCAAGTTGACCAAGAGCCAGGAGAGATATGCCAAAATATTGCTGCTGGTAAGTTTCAGCCTCTTGGCGGCCTTGATTGTTCACCCTTATGCTCGGCCCTCTCCCCAAACCTATCAGGTGGGGAACGTGGCTACAGAAAATATCAAAGCCACGGCTGATTTTTTAGTTGAAGATCAGGACTCTACGGCGCAACGGCGCAAAGAACTTCTGGACCAGGTGCTCTCGGTGTATGATCTGGACGGCCGGGTCGGTGAGGAAATTCAGGAGCGTCTGCATGAGGCCTTTGAATTCATGCGTCAATCTTATCGAGAAGCCCGCGACCAGCTAGCGGCAAATGTTGGTTCCGAACCTGGCAATAATTCCAAGGAACCATCCTTTGACCAGATCTATCCCCTGCTGTTGGCAAAAAAGCCGGAATTTGACCGCTTATTAGGGACCTCCTTGACCGATCAGGATTTCCATCAGTTAGCTCAGCTCAAGTTTTCGGTTAATTTGGAAAATATGATCAATCAACAGGTCGGCCAGATTATGAGCCAGGGGATTATTTCCGATCGCGCCACCCTGGGCGGGGAGCGCGGCCGGGGCATTCTGGTCCGCTGTTTGCCTTCCCGTGATGAGTGGGTGGAAAAAAATCCGGAGCGTTTCTTAGATCTTCAGAAAGCCCAAAATCAGATTAACAACTATTGCCTCCAGGTCGCGGCCAGTATGACTCCGGCGCAACGGGAGGCCATCTGCGGTCTGGTGCAGACGCTGTTGATTCCCAACCTGGTGCTTAACCGGGCCGAAACCGAGGAACGGAAACTGGCCCAACTGGAGGAACTCCAACCGGTCTATTTTCTGGTTCGAAAAGGGGAGATGTTGGTTCGGGAAGGGGATATTATCAACTCTAACCAACTAATCAAGCTACAGGCCCAAAATAAAGAGCTGCCCCCGCAACGCTGGCCGGTGACTTTTTTGGCCACTGCTCTGATAATCGGATTGCTCATGGGCATCTCCTACTGGTTGGCCCGCCTTTATATCAAAAAATTTGTCCTAACCTTGCAGGAGTTGATTTTTCTGGCTAGCGTGCTCCTGGCCGTCACCCTGCTTAATCAGGGGCTGATAAGTCTATCCGGAGCCTTGGCACCGATTAGCCCCTTGGCCGCTAAAAACCTGGTTTTTCTGCTGCCGGTAGCGCTGGTGCCGATGCTGGTAAGAATTTTCATCAGTCTGGAAGTAGCGGTCGGACTGACCTTTCTGGCCGCCATGATGACCGGGCTGATCCTCCAGCAGCCCTTCCCGATCTTTATTTACTTTGTCGTCGGTGGTCTGGTCGGAGTCAGATGCTTGCAGCATTGCCGTCATCGCGGGGCGGTGATCAAAGCCGGATTATTTATCGGTCTGACCAATCTAGCCATGGTGGTGGCGATAAAATTGTTGGACTCTGCTCCGCTCAGCGGGGCGGATTTTGTGGTTGGTATGCTGTGCGCGGTAGGAGGTGGCCTGTTAGTGGGCGTTCTAGTTACCGGGTTTGCTCCGGTGATGGAAATCATCTTTAATTTCACCTCCGATATCCGCCTCCTGGAGTTGCTTAACCTGGAAACGCCGATTCTCAAAGAGCTGATGGTGACCGCCCCCGGCACCTATTACCACTCGATCATCGTCGGCAATATGGTCGAAGCTGCCGCCGAGGCTATTGGCGCCAATCCCCTGTTGGCCAAGGCCGCGGCTTATTACCATGATATCGGCAAGATCAAAAAACCGGCTTATTTCGTCGAAAACCAGCTAGGGGGAGAAAATAAGCACGAAAAATTGGCCCCCTCCATGAGCAGCCTGATCCTTATTTCCCATGTCAAAGACGGCGTGGAGCTGGCCCGACAGAATAAGGTGGGGGACAGGATCATTGATATTATCCGTCAACACCACGGTACCTGTTTTATCAGCTATTTCTATAATAAAGCCAAACAACAAGCAGCTAATCCGCAGCAGGTCAATATTGAAGACTACCGCTATCCCGGGCCGCGGCCCCAGACCAAGGAGGCCGGATTGGTGCTCCTGGCCGATCAGGTGGAAGCCGCTTCCAAGACCTTAACCGATCCCACTCCGGCCCGGATCAACGGCCTGGTGCAGAAGATTATTAACAGCGTCTTTGCGGATGGCCAGTTGGATGAATGTGAACTAACCCTCAAAGATTTGCACCAGATTGCCAAGTGCTTTATCAGGATCCTGAGCGGCATCTTCCATCAACGCATCGAATATCCGACTCCGGCTGACAAGAGCGCCGCGGATAAAAAGAAAAGCCATGAAGATCTGGATAAACAACCGGCAAAGAAAGATCTCCATAAACCCAACGGCAATCAGGAAAAAGGTCGTGAAGATCTTAAACGCCTTGGGATTTCCTGAGGCCGAATTTGGTCTGACCCTAATCAATGATCCGGCTATGGCCCGCCTTAATCGCGCTACTTTCCAACGCCCTGGCCCTACCAATGTTATTGCCTTCCCGCTCCAGGGTGGACCCTTTGCGGCTCTTAAGTCCCAAATGTTAGGAGATGTGGTCATTTCTTTGGAAACCACTAAGCGTCAGGCCCAGCAATGCGACTGGACTTTTGAAGAATTGTTCGACCTTTATCTGATCCATGGCATTTTACATCTGGTAGGTTATGATCACGAGGCCAGCGAGGCGGAGGCGGCCCGAATGGCCGATAAAACCCGGGAACTGCTCAGTCTGATTCATCCCCACCTGAAGGAGGAAGCGCTATGCCCCAACTAGAAGTGAATGTCGATCATATCGCCACCTTGCGTCAAGCCCGCCTGATTGACGAACCTGACCCGGTCACCGCCGCGGCTCTGGCCGAGCTGGCCGGGGCCGACGGGATTATTGTCCATTTGCGAGAAGACCGCCGCCATATCCAGGATCGCGATTTACGCCTGCTGCGCCAGACGGTCAAGACGCGCCTCAACCTGGAGATGGCCGCGACTCCAGAGATCATTGCCATTGCTATTGACGTTAAACCCGATCTGGTTACCTTAGTGCCGGAAAAGCGCCAGGAACTGACCACTGAAGGCGGTCTGGATGTGGCCCGCTATAAAGCTCCCCTGAAAGACTATATCAAGGAATTGAAATCGGCAGAAATTTATGTCAGCCTGTTCGTAGATCCCAAAGCCGCCCAGATTGAAGCGGCGAAAGCGGTCGGCGCCGATTGCGTCGAACTGCATACCGGCACCTACGCCGAAGCCAATACGGAAGCCGAGGCCGAATCCCGGTTTCAAGAATTACTGACTGCGGCCCGTCAGGCCCAGCAGTTGGGACTCAAGGTCAAGGCCGGGCATGGCCTCAACTATCGCAATATCAAACGATTTCAAGGCCGGACGGAGTTTGCCGAATACAGCATCGGCCACAGCATCATTGCCCGGGCGGTGCTGGTCGGCATCGAGCGGGCGGTGCGCGAGATGGCGGCCCTGATCAACCAATAATACCGTTTTCGGTTTTCGGTTTCCTGTTTTCTGTTAATATAAATTATTTAATCAATATGTTATGTAATGAGTTGGTTGCATTTAAATACAAACTTGGTATAAGCCCAAGCCCAACGATTTTTCCCGCTAGATATTTAATCGCGGCGTTGTGCCCAGTTGCTTTCAGGAAAATATTCCCCCTAACGGTAGGGCGCAATGAATAGCGCCTGCAAGGGCTTGATAAATCAAGCCCCTACCGAAAATATCCCTCTGATGGCCATCTAATGATAATCCCGCGCTTCGGATCAAAGGTGTAATTCCACGATATCGCCGTCATTCAGGACATAGTCGCGCTGGACCCGCTGACCTTCAAAGGTCTCTCGCCCCCAGACCCGGGCGTATTTGAATTTTTGAGTAAACTCCTTATGAATGCGAGAGGCCAATTCCTGGACCGTGGTGTTGACCGGCAGGACAAAAGGCGCCTCGAAATTAACCGCCCGCCCCGGCGCCCGGGTATAGACCCGCACTAGCTTTAGGATGTTAAAGATGGCGGCCTTTAGTTCAGCCAGCCCCTGACGCTTCCGGGCCGATACCGCCAGGGTGACAAACCGCTCCTGGATAATTTCCTGGGCCAGTGCCACGTCCTCTTGGTCCAGTGCCTGATCCACTTTGTTGAGGCTCACCATGGTCGGTCTGCCCCGAAATTCAGCATTATGAGGGTCCTCAGCCTTACCTTGCAGCCCCAACTTAAACGGCGCCAGGATGGCTTCGGCCTGCTCGATCTGCTCCAAGACCTCATCGTCGGCCAGGCTGAGCACCAAGACCCAGGCATCGGCCCGACGCAACAGATCGGGATACCAGGGTTCCAGGAAGTCGGAACTTAAAGGTGGGGTATCAATTAATTGAATCTGGACGTTTTCGTAAGTCATCATGCCCGCTAGGGGGATGCGGGTGCTGAAGGGGTAGTCGGCAATCAGGGGCTGGGCGTTGGTCAGGGCGGCCAACAGAGAGGACTTGCCGGTATTGGGCGGTCCGATCAGGGCAATCTGCCCGGCCCCCTCTTTTTCCAGGAGATAGACCGGGGTCCGGCGGCCCGGGCCTTTGCGAGCCTGGCCCAGGTCTTTGAGCTTGGAAATGCGCCGGCGCAGATCAGCCCGGAGTTTATCCGTGCCCTTGTGCTTGGGCATAATGGTGAGCATTTCTTCCAAGCACTTGAGCTTGTCGCTGGTAGTCCTGGACTCCCGGTAGCGCTTTTCCGCCTCAAAATACTGGGGGGGTAAATTGGCCGGCATCAGTTCACTCCCCGGATCAGCAGCGCGGTAAAATTATCGCGTTACTCCTCCCGAACACCGGAGCCGGCCGGGGTTAGCCGCGGCCCTGGGGGTGTTGAGGAAATGAGTTAAAATCACCTTAACTTTGGTCCTGGGGCCAATCTTTAGCTCATTTTTCCGGCAGCGCCTTGGGCGGCTCGGTCAGAATCACCTTCCCGGCGGCAATTTCCCGCAGGGCCATCACAATTTCTTTATTATGGCGGCCTTTAATCAACAGCGGCGCCCCATGGTAAAGTTGTCGCACCCGCTGCGCCCCTAAATGCACCAGGGCAAAACGGTTAGGTAATTTATCTAAACAATCTTCAATGGTTACTCTGGCCACCGGCTGCCTCCTTGATCATCGGATCATACTTTATTTAACTTAAACTTCAATTAGTTTTAAGGGGTTAGTGAGCGGTAAACTTCTCAAAGAAACAATTTCAGAAGCTGCCTCTACTAGGGTTATGGCATGCAACCGCAGTTCTGCTTTCCATTTAAAACTAAAAACCATGATATCATGTTTCCCCTAAATAATCACCTCAAGAGGTTATACTGCATTTAGGAGCCGAGGGCGGAGAGTCGGCAATTTTCTCCCGTCGGCCTTTGCCTTTGAGGAGTTGCCGAATTTCTTGGGGGGAATATTCATGGCCGCACACCTGGCAGCGCACCTCCAGGCCGCCCTGTCAGAGGGTGCGGACCGTAACCTCGTCGGCCCCACAGTAAACACATTTCATGATTTCGACCCCTTAAAAGTAACGCGACAAGCGCGGTAAACTGGGATCCACCTGCCGGGCCTGGCGAATCAGGGCGTTGATGTACAGCCAGGCAAAGCTCAAGAGAAATTCCGGGGTGTACTTGCTCCCGCCCCGATCGTCAAAAGCAACCTGGAGCTCGGGGGGCGCCACCCGCAGGTGGAGGCTAAGATCTTGCAATACCGGCCAGGTGGCGAGCCAGCCGCCGGCAGTTTCCACCCAGGTGCCGCAATCCAGGCGCAACATGGCGACCTGGGCGACCGCCGCGGAGATCAGCGGCAGCACTTCCAGCCGCGGCCCCAAGGCCCAGTCCTTTAGTGCGCCGCCGGCCCGGGCCTCGATGGCCTCAAACGGCAGCCAACCAGAGCCGGGGCCGAGCCCATCAGGAAGATAGGTCCCCCGGCCATAGCGAGCCAATAAGCCCAAAAAATCCCAACCAAACACAAAGGCATCTTCGGTGGGCACGGTCAAACTTTTACGGGCATAAAAGATCCGCAGATCAGTACCGAATTCCTCGTCCCAGTCATATTGAAAATAAAGCTCCAGGGGCCGGAAAGGGCAGAGGCGGATAAACCATTTAACGCTGGCATAGGGCTGCTCGGGCAGCACCTCGGCCCGCAAGCTGCGGGCTAAGAGCTGGGGGTCCAAATGGCTCAATCCTTCCAGATCCCGGCGATACTTTTGGCGGATCAGGCCCCGAAGCTGAGCATCCCAGCCCCAGCCGCTTTCAAAATCCCGCAAGGTTACTAAATCATAAGGAAAATCTTTGGACATCAGCCTGGCTGACCAGAAGCCGCCTTGGCCGCGATCTTTTGCTGGAATTTCTCGGCGTTGATAATGAAGCGTTCGTGGCTAGCTTCGCCGATCTTTTCCTGTTCGTCAAAGACCTCCAGCTTAAAGGTCAGTTTGCGGCCCTCAACCTGAGTGATTTCGGTTACCGCCCGGACCTCCATGCCTAAGGGGGTCGGAGCCAGGTGCTTGAGATTCATGGCGATGCCTACCGACTGCTCTCCGGGTTGCAAATGTTTGGCCATCAGTTCGGCACTGACCCCTTCCATCAGCCCCACCAGATAAGGAGTAGCAAAGGCATCGGGCAATTGCGGAAAGAATTTCCGAGCCGAGTGCCCCGGCCCCGTCTTGAGCCGCATTTCGTTGGTCATGCCCACGGTAAAAGGAGATTCCATCAGTGTCCTCCGTAATGCAGGTTCAGTCAATGGGAACAATTAGGCCAGCGGGAACAGCTTTACCGGCCCTACGGTCTCGCCCTGCCCGAGGCGCCGCCCCAAAACTTCGGATTCGGCTAAAATCTCAGGTTTTTGCAAAATAGCGCCCTTTTCGTCCACCCCCCGGACCAGAATTTCAGCCGCATAAACCACGTTGATGGCATCAAAAAAATAGCGCGCCGTCAGCCGACAGCCGACAAAGACATGTTTGCCCTGGGTGGCGCCGATACACAACAAGACCCCCTGGCGCTGAGGCCCGGGAAAGTCTTGCTTAAGAACATAGCGCCGGGCCCAGAGGGCCTGGGTCCGATCAACCAACGCCTTGGCCTGAGCCGTCAAGCCGTAAAAAAAGACCGGAGAGGCCAGAGCCACCACGTCGGCCGCCAACAGCTTGGGATAAAGCTCCAGCATATCATCTTTGATCGGACAGGTGCCATCTTTAATGCAATGATAAATTTCCATACAGGGGGAAATCTTAACTTTGGTCAGGGATATCTTCTCGACTTCTGCCCCGCCTTGAGCGGCGCCGGTTAAAAAAGCATCCAACAGAATTTCCGTATTGCCACCGCGTCGCGGACTGCCCCAGATTCCCAAAACTTTCATGGCGCTCTCCTTAAAGGGCCCAGGCTAAGTTCCGATCCACAATATGTTGAGGAATTTTAAATGATTAGTCCTTAATTGTCAAGCTTCCCGGCGCGGGCTTGGCCAATGGTTAAGAAATGATGGCATTCGCTGCTCACCTGTTCCCCGGCACAGGCCAGTTGCCTGTGCCACCGGGAAAGGTTTGATTAATTATGGTGGGCGTGATACCGGGCTTCGACCGCGGGCCAGTCCAGGTTCTGAAAGAACGCCTCCAGGTAATCGGCTTTCTTCAATCCATAGTCGGTTAAGAAGGCGTGTTCGAAAACATCCATCACCAGCAGGGCGACACAGCCGGCCAGATTGCCCTCGTTGTGTTCATTGATCCAGACGTTCATCAACCGACCGGTCTTTAAATCCTCGTAGAGCACCACCCAACCGATGCCCCGCATACCGCCCATGGCCTTGAAATCCGCCAGCCAACGGTCGTAACTACCGAAATTGGCCTCCAGGCTTTTATAGAGCTTGCCTTCCTTGTTGATCTGGCCATTGCCGCCCAGATTACTGAAATAGAGTTCATGGAGTCGCATGCCGTTGAATTCCCAACTGAACCGGCGTTTCAGCTCCGCATATTGCGGGGTTGTCATCTGATTCTGTTGGGCCATCTGCGTCATTTGGGTGAGCAGCAGGTTGGTGTTTTTGACATAGCCCTCATACAGGGTGAAATGTTGCTGTAACAATTGGTCGCTAAAACCCTTCATGCCTTTCAAGCGGCTGAAGTCCTGAGGCTCGTAAGGCTTAATCTCGGCCCCCCAAGCGTTAACGTTGGCCAGGACCAGGAGCATAACCAGCCCGGTTATCCAGAGTAAATTACTAGCCCTCATGATTGACCTCCCTTTCTGCAGATTTTTATCAAAAAATAGATCTCCCGATAATCATTGTAAAGAGTACTTATCTCGCAACCGGTAAGATAATTCTTGCAGCCAGGCATAGGCCTGGGCGACCGTCTTTTCCCGATCCGGATTGATCAGGCAGCAAGTAGCCGGGGCTAATAGACTCTGAGCCAACAATTGCTCCCGCTCGATGCCGGCCTGAGCTAGGGTGGTCCAGATATCTTCCAGGGTGCTGATCAGGTGATCCTGGGATTCCTGGTTAAAGGCCTCGAAGCCGGTAGGCACGATGCCCCAACTGAGGACCGCGCCCCGCTCCACAAAGCGGCGGATGTCGGGGCCATAGCAGCGAAAAATCTCGGCATTGGTGTAGATGTCCATGGACAGGATGTCGAGATCACGTTTCAGCAGAAATTCCCAGTCGGGGTTACCGCACAGGTGAATACCGCGGGGATGGTCAATCTGGGCCAGGAAGCGGTCCAGATCCTCACGGGCTTTGGTGTCAGTATAACCCGAAACCGAGCTAAAGACAAATTGCAGACCGGGTTCGTCGATAAACATAAAGGCCCGGGGATGCTTGGCTTTGAGACGTTGGAGTTGCACCTGCACCCGCCGCGCCATGAAATCCATCAATATTGACCGGACTTCATCATTAAAAATCAGCGGCCGATCGTTTTCGTCCAGGATTTTCATGCCAAAACTGACCGGCCCCTCCAACTGCCCCCGGATGGCGATATAGCCGCTTAGATCCAGGCTCAAAAAACGATGATAGACCACGGAATGGGTCGGAGAAATGTCGAAATAGTCCGGCTCCTCCCAATGGGCCAGCATCTCCGGTAATTCCGCGTAGAACTTGGCGGTATCAAAGCGGATGCTATTGCTTTCCGGCAACAGGATGATGCCCGGAAAATGCTCGGCCGCCTGGACATACATATCTTCGTAGTAGCTGACGTGAGGGAGTTGCGGCCAGAAGGGGATGTCCAGCGACAAGGCCAGGTTCAAGGCCTCAGCCACCTCATTATGGGGCAGAATCGCCATGGCGGTGGTGTGCAAATCGCCGGGGATGAGAGGCGACGTCATGACCGGGACCTCTTTAACCGAATACTGATAAAGGTGATTAGCTGCCTTTGGACCGCCAATATAACATCGGGCCAGGAAAAATCTCTTTTAGGTCATCCGACAGCTCCGGATGGGCTTTTATGGTCGGACAAATTTCTAGGGTGATCAGGGGCTGAGGAGTATCCAACCGCAGCGCCGGTCCTAGTTGTTTTGCGACGACCCCTTGCAATTCCTGCTGAGCTGGCTCGATCTCAGTGGGGGAGGTGGCCAGGGCATCCAAAACCTTGGCCAGCCCCTGGGACAACCGGCCCTCTAATCCCGCGGCCGACAGCCGATTGCGAGCCTGTTCCAAACCTTCCCGGTCCTGACACCCTGGCAAGGTTAGGCGTACTGAGGCCGGTTCCGGTCCTTCCCCGCGCAGACCCGAAAAGCCTGGAGACGATAAGACTAACGGCACCCAGGGTGGGGAGAGCTGAGGTCCCAGAATGGCTCGCCAGAAATAAAAGCGCAGTAGGGCCAGTTCCGGATCCGGCGGCGCGGCAGGAGTCAAGAGTGGATCATGATCCGGCGGCGGCCGGAAAGCCGGGGTCTCTTCCCAAGGCTCGGGCGCCAACCAGGTGTCGAGCTCAGATTGCTGGTCTTGCAACACCAGCAGCCTGGCCTCCTGTTCGGCCCACATGCTTTCCAGTTGCCAGGCCAGGGTCCAGATCATCGAGGTCTCCGGAAGTTGGGGGAAACCAGCTTCCGGCGGCAGGGTCGGGAGAGCAGGGGGCGGTTCGGGCCTTCCCTTGATGGCTCGGATGAGGTCATTGGTGTCCTCCTGCTCTTCTTCCGAGGCCTTAAACTCCAGATAGGCTTTCCATTGCAGTAATTCCCCCGGACGGTAATTCCGCCAGTCAAAGGCCAGGCTCTTATCGACGGGCGGTAAGGGTAAGGATTGCAAACCAGTATTGTCCGGTTGCCCTTCCAGATGACCCACTAGCAGGTCCGGAAAGAACAGCGGCAACGACCAATATTCCGCTTGCCAGCCGATTACCAAGGGGAAGGCCGCTACCTGCCAAGTGCCGCGCCACGCCTCAGCGGTTTCCATCGCGTTTCCCTATTCCTCAGAAATTTATTTGACACAATGCGTTATTGAGGATTATTTATAACCAAGATTAAGGATTTTGGCAACGCCCTCCCGGCCTAGTAAGACTGGAGGGCCTTAGTGCAATTGGCAAACATATCCTGGCCGCTAAACCATTTCAGATCTTGAGGGACATGAATTTAATCCTAAATCTGCAAATGGCGATCAGATTGCCATGGGTTTAAGGAGGGAAAGACATGCACAAGGTTTTAAAAGCCCTGAAAAAACGGCGTAGTATCCGAGGCTTCAAAGCCGACCCGGTTCCCCGGGAGACCTTGCTGGAATTGATTGACGCGGCCCGTTGGGCCCCCTCCTGGGGCAATACCCAGCCCTGGGAGTTGGTGGTCGTGGGTGGACAGACGGTCAAACAATTAACCGCCGACTTTGCCGAGGCCGTGGCTCAAAAGGTCCCTCCCAACCCGGATATACCCATGCCAGGAGCCTTTCCGGAAATCGCCCAAAACCGCTATCTGACCGTCGCCAAAGAGCTTTTTGAGCTAATGGGCATCGCTCGGGAAAACAAGACGGCCCGCCAGGAGCATATGCTCAATATGACCCGGGCCTTCGCCGCTCCTAACATCATCTATGTGACTTTCAGCGGCGATTTCAGCCTTCCTTATGCTATGTTGGATATGGGGGCGATGATCCATGGCCTTTGTCTGGCGGCCTATGCCCTGGATTTGGGAACCTGTATTGAGGCTCAATTGGCCCTCTATCCTGACCTGATTCGCAAATACTTGGAGATCCCCACCACCCAAAAGATCGTGGTGGGCATTGCCCTGGGCTACCCAGATGACAAGGCCAAAATTAATGAATTCCGTACCAGTCGGGAACCGGTAGATAAACTGGTGCGTTGGGTGGATTGTTAGAACCGGGCTATTGACATGCTCGATTTTAGCAAATAGAATAGAAACACACTTGGGGATGTAGCTCAGCTGGGAGAGCGCTTGCTTCGCATGCAAGAGGTCGGGAGTTCGAATCTCCTCATCTCCACCAATAATTTTAAGGGGTTATCTTGAAAAAGAAAACCCCTCTTTTAATTAGTGAGGGGTTTATTGCGGGATTTTATGAATT
>JAQVHY010000068.1:13547-17248 GCA_028695935.1 Desulfobacca sp. | reverse complement strand
TAGCATATGGCTGCAGTGAATTCTCTTGACGGGTTGCTGCCAGCATATCTGTCTCTCCATTTGGTCATTTTTGAGACAGAATAAACCACGTGAAACTTATTGTCAACATTTATATGTCGTTGTAGTGGTAAGCATATCCCAGCCCCACCGGAAGTTCAAATGGTTTGTTAGGTCTTGGCCCGGGGATCACCATAAAGGTAATAGCCGGTAACCTTTTTAAAGGCCTCCGAAGTCCTTTGGCCGGGATAGCCATCGACTCTGACAAAGATGCCTGGGACCATATTCAGAAAGCCCTGAAGATTTTCAGCGATGGTCGATGTTTCAGTTTCGGAATAGCGCAGTAAAGGTTCAGCCGGTGCTTCCGGTGCCGCGGGAGCGCCAGGTGCTGCCGCTTGGGCGGCTACTGGTGTGATAGGAGCCTCCCATAACTCAATCACCCCTAGTTCGGCCATGCGCCGCAAGCAGACCGCAGCCCCGATCTGCTTGGACACCGCCACATCCGACCACGTGCCATCAGCTACATATTTCCCACTGACATAATGATTGGAATAGCTCCAAAGATAGGGTGAGAGGACATGCGGGTGGTACAGGCGGTAGCCCCAGCCATTGTATTCCTCTAGTTTATAGAGTACTCCTGGCAAACTCCAGTCGCTCCAGTTATGCAAGCCCTTCATTCTTAAGGCGTCGCTCGCGCTCTCTTCCCAGCTAAAGGGTGGATTCCCCTGTTTAGGGCGGCCAGCCGGCACATGCACTGTCCTAGCGCTAAGGGGATCGCCGTTATGAAGATGACAGTTAAAATTAAGGGAAGCCTCCATGTTATGAATGACCGCGATGAAGTACCAGGGAATGCCCAGCGGCCCGCCGACGGCTAGATAGTGGTTTCGATGGTCACTTAGTTTATGCAGGATCGCCTCTACCTGGCTTATTTTAGCATCACGGATAATACAGCTATCAAAGAGTTGTTGATACTCAGCTTTTAAGGCTGGGGTCAAGTTTACTCTTGGCATCGCTCCCTCTCCTTATTTTAGGAATATTAAATGGTTGCGAGTTTTATTTTGTATTGCTAAAAACTTGAAACTAAGAACTAAAACTTGAAACTGACCCTCAGAGGAGTATGCCCAGGCCGGGCAAGGCCACGGTTTTGATAACCATCCCTACCACGCGGACAAATATGTCCTTTCCTTTCTGATTAAGCCGTAATTTTCTTCTTACCACTTCACCCTGCAGGGTGGCCGCCAGGTGTTGCAGATTCCGTTCATGCTCTTGGGGGTTATCAGAAGTAGCAGCCAGCAGCTTCTCGCGGGCCATATCGGTGGCCAACTCCTGCAGGAAAGCTTGGTCTTCCGAGACCCATAAGTCCTTAACCTCAGCTTTGAGCAGAGAGAAAAGCTCATCGCGAAGCCGATTTAATTCAGGCATGGTATCTCTCCTTAAAGGGAAGTTTTAGTTGGAAGTTAAATAATATTTTTCATAACTAAACCTAACAACTAAACCTAAAAACTAAAACTTACAACCAGCAACTCATTTCAGCTTGGCATCATCTACCAGTTGCTGAAACTTAGCCGCGCTCTGTAGGCGAATCCGTTTGGTATCCGGGCTAAGGTTCGGGTCTTTTTCGATGTAATTCTTGTATTCCGGTAGAATGACCTTAGTATAACCATCTACCCCCCGCACAAAGTCTTGATTGACACTACAACCGCCCAGCAAGAGCAATCCCCCTACCCACAATATGACTAGAGCCTGTTTCATTTTAGGATACCTCCTGGTAGTTTCTCCTATTTCCTTACCCTTACGATCGTAAGGGTAAATAATTTTGGTAAGCCAGGTTGTTTAAGTTTGCGCTAACAACAGGTCGCACACCGCCGCAATATCAGCCTGTTGGGTTTTAATGGTAAGTTCGGCCTCCTTTTTCAGCGCCAGCAGGTTGGCGCTTGAGGCATCATCCATATCATCATTGGCAGTGTCCAGGCGGGTTTGGAAGCGAAAGAATTTGTCCCCCAGAATCTGTCGGAGCTGATAATCCACCGCATCGCTGACCCCATCGAAGACTACATTCAGAATCGGTATCGCCCATTGCATCAGGCCCCAGTCTTTGGCTTCGTTATAAGATATAGGACGGGTCAATTCTCCGGTGCCCAGGGAGACGATGACCAAGGCGTCTTCCTCCGGAAACAGCCGCCGAGCTTCGGCATAGGCCGACATGGCCGGATTGTTGACATAAACCCCGCCGTCCACCAGGGCCAGGGTGCTGCCTTCGACCGCGACCAGGGCGGGCTCAAAGTAAGTCGGCGCGGCCGAGGTCGCCCGGCCCACCTGCCGCATCAGAATGGAACGGGTCTCGGGTCGCCAACTCTTGAAGAAAAAGGGTTTGCGGAGCTGGATTTCGTAACTGCTGATCAGCACCTTGGTAAGGGCAGCCCCCAGCGGCTCGTCGTCCAGATACTCTTTGAGAATGGCTTCCAGGGGCTTATGCGAGTATTTTTGATCCGATACGCCCCCTACCGAGCTAATCCCTTGCCAAAAGGAACGGGAAAAGATCTCCCGCCCGCGATTTTCATAAAGCTCAACCAGATCCGAGGCCGAGTATTGAGGCGAGCCGTGACCATTGTCTCGGCTGAGGGCCAGAGCGATGATGCCGCCGGTAGAGGTCCCGGCCATCAGGTCGAACAAGGAGGCAATATTGCGGTTGGTCCGGCCCTCAATCTCTGCTAGGATAAGCGCCGGGATAATGCCTCTGATACCGCCTCCATCAATGGCAAGCAGTTTTTTCATGACGGTCCCTCCTTATAGTTTTTTAAGGGGCAGATTTCTAACTAAAATGGTGAGGTGGTCACAGATTTGCTATCTACGGCTAATACAGTTTTCTGGTTTTAGTTTTCTGTTTTCTGTTGAAATGCTTATTCTAATCAATGCGTTAAGTAATGAGTTTGTTGCATTTGAATAAAAACTTGGTATAAAATACAAGCCGATTTTCTAGAGATAGGTTGTTAATCAACTTTCATCCGGAAACTCCCCCACCCCTGGTGGGAGGGGGTTGGAGGAGGGGGACGTTAATTTCAACATATTGAGATGATATGATATTTTTCACCCCCACCCTAACCCTCCTCCATCATGGGGGAGGGAAAAGCGGGGTTCTGAATGGATACTAATTAGGAAGATTAGCTGCCAAAAGCCTGGTCAGTTACTCCGGGTCACTAACCGACACCGCCGGAACCAGGTCTGATCACCTAACACTACCGAGGTTTCAATCTGTCGTTCCGGAATCGACCAATATTTTTTCAATAACCGGTCTTTTTCGGCCGGGGATACCAAACAAAAGCCGTGCTTCTCATAAAAGCGGATGGCCCAGGTGGCCGCGGCCCAGGTGCCGACCAAAATGGGACGCTCCGTCTGCTGGCACATGGTGGTCAGCAACTGGCCCCCGATGCCTTGATTTTGCTGAGCCGTGCGGACGTAAGCATGCCGGATCAGGGTTACATCTTGGACCGGTTGCAGGCCCATAACTCCAAGCAACTCACCCGATTCCTCGTATCCCCAAAATACCACCCCGGCCTCGATCTCCTGTTGGAGTTCATCCCGAGGCATGTAAGGCTCGTGCCAGCGGTCGGCAGGAATAACACCGCGGTAGGCTTCGGCAGCTTCGTTGATGATGGCATAGATCGCCTCAAAATCATGCTGGTCACAGGGCCGAATCATGGTTT
>JAQVHY010000068.1:0-13447 GCA_028695935.1 Desulfobacca sp. | reverse complement strand
ATTAAGCCGCGGCCAGACGTTGAATAATTTCCGGGATCAGGGCTGTCGCCAGATGGGGCAGCGAACCGCCCCCCAGGACGACTTGTAAGGGTATGCCACACTCGCTAGAGACAAATAACATCAGGTCACAGATCTCGAAGAAGGCTGGTTCGGTAAGGCCTAAAGAGCCATAATCATCACTATGGGTATCGAAGCCGAAGTACCAGATCAAAAGGTCGGGATGAAAGGCAGGAATTAAGGGGAGTTGGCGACGCACGGCCTCGACGTAAAGAGAATTTACCTGGGGCTGCCAGCCTAAACTATAAACGTCAACGTCAATCTTAGTACCGTCCGGGGATTGGTAGTTGCTGCCACAGAAACAGAGGTGCAAAACCTCCGGGTCGTTTTTGACCAGGTCCCGGGTGCCATCGCCGTGATGAGCATCGGTATCGACGATGGCAAACCGCCGCCAGGGGCTGGTCTCCCGCACCTGGGTAAGGGCCAGGACCACGTCATTGAAGCAGCAGGCCCCCCAGAATTGTCGGCGGCCGGCATGATGGCCCCCGGCGCCGATAAAACAGAAAACCCGGTCCAACTCCCCCCGGGCCAGGGCCTCCATAGCCGCGATTACGCCGCCGGCCGACTCATAGGCCGTGCTGCAAAACGGATCCCGAGCCACCGCCGGGACCATGGCCGCATCGTGGACCTTGAGAATCAGTTCTTCGGACACGCGGGGAGACTCAAACATCTGGACATTGGGTTTTTTGAGCAGTTCTTCCAGGGCTTCCGGGAAATCCCGCAGGCGATTACCAATGGTCATGTAACTTTTGCGACTAAAGGAGGGATGATAATAGATGCCGATTTTTTTCATGGTCTCTCCGCTTACGGTCATCCAGAGCCAGAACTACGACGATAAACTTTGGTAAGCTTGGCTTCGATGGCGGACGGCAATAATGTCAATTGTTTGTTCAGTATCAAGGATAGCATAGATTACCCGATAATTACCCACCTTAAGCGCCATAAGTTCTCAATCCCTTGTAATTTGCGACAGCCCTGAGGTCGAGGCAATTTTGACAACTTTTCAATTTTACTAAGGATTCTATCAAGTAATGAAGACTCTAAGGTTTCCAGTTCCTTGCGTGCCGATCGGGTAAACGTAAT
The DNA here is from genome assembly GCA_028695935.1 of Desulfobacca sp. GTDB lineage: Bacteria > Desulfobacterota > Desulfobaccia > Desulfobaccales > Desulfobaccaceae > Desulfobacca_B. Next base: position 12,307 of record JAQVHY010000068.1, on the reverse strand, counting down.
TTTGTAATCATTCACGCAACTTTCCGTGTCGGCGTAATCTTTCTTTAACCGCTTCGAGAGTTTCCCGGGGCTCCGCGGCTCGATCGCGAGCTAACAAGCTATCATAAAGATCTTCCCAAAGCTCACCATGCTGTTTAAGATCGATCAGCACCGCGACTTTGTCTCCCTTATCGTTTACTACGAATTGAATTCCTTCCATAAACTACGCGTTCCTTAATATTTTAGTCAACCAAAGCATTTTTTAATGTATGTAAATGCAGTAAATTTCTACTCAGAAGTGAATCATTCCTCCCTACCAAGACAGCTATATTTTTTGCTTTCTGGTCAGCTTTTAGTCGCCAAAGCGCTCCCCCACCTGGGGTTGTTTGGCCTTGATGAACTCCTCCGCCTTGACCTTGCCTAAGTCCTTGGTGCGCAGGCGCTTGATCTCCAGGGTGCCACCTCGCGCCGCCACCGTCAGGCTGGTCGGTCCGACTTCCAGTATCTCCCCCGGCGTATGGCTGTGACAGGCGGCACTATAAGCGGCATTGTAGAATTTTACCTTTTCGCCGCGCAAGGTGGTAGTGGCGCCGGGTTGCGGGTCGCAGCCGCGGATAAAGTCATATAAGGCCCGGCCCGGAATATTCCAATCCATGCCGCTGACTTTTTCGTCGCAGGGGGGCTCATAGGTGGCGGCGGCATGATCCTGGGGAATCCGCGGCGCCGTACCGGCCTGGATCAACTCCACCGCCGCTACCACCGCCTCCACCCCTAAGGGATAAAGTTTGTTAAAATAAATCGTTCCAGTGGTCTCATCCGGGCCGATCTCCACCTCTTTCTGAAGCAGAATCTCGCCGGTATCAATGCCCTCATCCACCCAGAAAATGGTCAGGCCGGTTTTGCTATCCCCGTAGATCACCGCCCAGTTAATGGCCGAGGCCCCGCGGTGTTTGGGGAGTAGCGAAGGGTGGTAGCAGATGCTCCCTAAGCGCGGCTGGTTAAACACCTGGGGCGGGACAATGTCGGTGACAAAGGCCAGAACGCCCAGATCCGCGTTTAAAGCCTGCATCTGCTTTTCAGCCTCCGGGTCTTTCATCCGCGGGGGTTGAAAAACCGGTACCCCGGCTGCTTGAGCCGCTTCTTTGAGAGGATCCAACTTGCCCTTGGGCGGGTCGGGCGGACAAAACACCCCGACGATATCCTGCCCGCGCTCTCTTAACTTGTTAAACACATCAGCGCCAAACGCTGCCTGGCCGATCAGAGCAATACGCATGCTACCCTCCTGCTTAAGTTCCGGGCTGCTGGTTAAAAGACGCGCCGCGCTAACCGAACTTCAGGTTAATGATGATGTTCCTCCGGCGGGCGTTCCGGTTCCAAGGTCGAAGCATAGATAGCCACCGCGGTGGCGGTCAGCACCGACAAAACGGTGGCCAGGACATTTAAGTTAAGGGCCGCCAAGCCAAAAAATATAAAAACCACCACGCAGAGGACCGCCTGTTTTTTACGATACTCTTCCATCTATCAGCCTCCGAATAATTAATATGGTCTTATTTAACCGTCAACGGAAATTCCGATTTACCTCCCGCTGCCTGACCCCAGCGATCAACTCATGTCTTAGTGCCATCGTTGACGGGCATTATATAATGTTACCATAAACTGTGTCCCGATGTAAAATTAAATCAGTACCTAAAGATTTTAGGAAAAATTAAGGAGAGAAACACTTCGGGGCTTGAGGTGGCTCGACGTCGAACCGACGAAATAATAGTTATCTCTACCAGTTCAAGGAAGGAAAGGGGGAGAATCGGGGGATAAGGTGGCGGGCGTCAGACCGACGTCCCGGGGGAGAATTTCCGTCCCCTTACCTCCCCCTTTATCAAAAGAGGCTATTGGCGGAATTCAGGTAGGTTATTGGTGGCTTTTAAGGATGACACGCTCCTTTCTAATCTGGTTTAAAAATCTGGTTTAGAGAAATTTATTAAGCCTGATACAAAAAAATGTTTGCAACCCTGGTGCCAAATCAGACCTTGACTGGGTCATGGCACAACTAATTGAATTATTTATCTAATTATATGATCGGGCCGGATTGCCAGCTTAAGGTTTAGGCCCTGGACTGCCGATTTTTTTTACAATTTGTAAAGTACTCAGTGGATTTTTAGCCAGTGGCGGAGTCAATCGGAATTAAGCGTTTACTTACCAGATGCCAGGTAAAACAGCTAGTTATGTAGGAAAGGGCTATAATTCGCATACAGAAGGTCTTGGCGGATAGGAGGGGCGCTCTCGGGAGGTTGTGATTGTAAGTGGTAAAATTTAGCTGATAATCGATTATCCCCAGGAAAGGGCCAGGATCAGGGCGTCTTCACCGGAATTATGATAATAGCGCCGGCGCCTGGCCACCGTCTTAAAACCGAGAGATCGATAAAGGGCTTGGGCGGCTTGATTGGAAGGGCGCACCTCCAGCCAGGCCGCCTGTGCCCCTAGCTGGCAGGCCCGATGCAAAGCTTCCTGGAGCAAGCGGCGGGCAATGCCTTGGCGGCGGTAAGCCGGATGGACCGCCAGGTTAAGGATGTGCATCTCACCGGCGACCACCCAATAAACCACGTAGCCCCAGATTTCCTCGGAGTAAGGCGGGGACGATGTGGCTAACAAGATGTAACTGATAGGATTGTTTAATTCTTCCTCAAAGCTCGTGCGGGGCCAGGGGCTGGGAAAAGATACCCGTTCAATAGCCCAAATGGCCGCTAGATCCGACGCCCTAGCCAGACGAAAGCCCAGCGGTGGACAACCAGTCATTTCTGGGAGAGGACTTCGCTGGCGACGGATATACCCCTCTGACCGGATTGTTTCAGGGCCAGAGCGGCTTCTTGCAAGTTCAGGTTCTCGCCCTGCTTAATCTGGCCGAGCCGCATTAACATCGGCAGGTTGACGCCAGTCACCACCTCTACCTGGCCATTTTTGAGGAATGATAGGCTCAGGTTGGATGGGGTGCCGCCAAACATATCCGTGAGGATTAGTACCCCGTCGCCGTTGTTGAGCTGGGCTATGGCATTAGCTATCTGTTGACGGGAATCTTCGGGAGGGGCATCGGGTTCCAAAGAGACCGCCTGCACCCCTTCCATATAGCCCAGGATCAGATCGCAGGTTGACAACAAAGCCTCCGCCAGTTGACGGTGAGTAACGATGAGCACGCCGATCATAGCAACCGCTTCCTATCCCCTGTTAATATCACGATGATTGATGGTAATCAGAAATTTATGCTGACTCAAATGCCCTTTGAGGGCATTGGCGATGACTACGGACCGATGTTTTCCCCCGGAGCATCCCAAGGCTACGGTCAGGTGGGTTTTGCCTTCTTTATGATAAAGGGGTAACAGATAATCCAGCAGGGGGAAAAAATGGTTGAGGAAAGTATTGGTTTCGGCCTGATTCAGGACAAAGTCTTGGACCGGCGCCTGATTGCCGGTCAGCTCACTTAACTCTTTAACAAAATAGGGATTGGGCAGGAACCGCACATCCATGACGATATCGGCCTCCGGAGGCAGGCCATACTTAAAGCCAAAGGAAATAAGATGCAGATGTAACCGCGGGCTGGTGAGCATCTGGCTAAATTCTTGAGTCATTAACTCGCGCAGTTGATGACTGGTAAGATAGGAGGTATCGATCACCCGGGTAGCAGTATCACGCAAGCTTTTAAGTTGTTCCCGTTCATCATGGAGGGCCTTAAGAATCGGCTCTTGATCAGCCAGCGGATGCTGCCGCCGGGTTTCACTGAAACGACGGATCAGCACCTCATCCGTAGCCTCGAGAAAAACTAGATACAGGTGAAAGCGTTTTTCACGCAACTTGCGAAATACGCTGTCATGATGAGAGAGAAAGTGCTCGGTGCGCACGTCCATCACCAGCGCAACCTTGAAATCGTCTTTTTGCACCTGGGATTGGAGTTGTAAAAATTTAGGCAGGAGACCAAGAGGCAAATTATCAACGCAAAAAAAGCCGATGTCCTCCAGGGCCCGCAGGGCGGTACTCTTGCCCGACCCTGACAGGCCGGTGATAATCACCACCGGATATTCGATCTGACTGTTATGGGGTTGCGGAGTCAATAACCACCAGTTGAAATTTTGAGTTTATCTCCCAGGGCTTCCTAAGGAAGCTTAACGGACGGCACCATCCCGGCGGTGGCACTGACGATTAGGGGTTTCTTGATGGCCTACTAACTAAGATTCATCCGGAAACTCCCCCGCCTCTGGTGGGAGGGGGTTGGGGGGAGGGGGCATATATTTCAATATATTGTTATGATATGATATTTCTCACTCCCACCCTGACTCTCCCCCATCAAGAGGGAGGAGAACAATGGCTTTCGGGATGCGCACTGACTAACCCAACAACTCATCTTCTTCCGCGATTAAGCCATAGATGTGTTCGGCATCAGGGGCTTTCATCAACTTCTGTCGAAAGGTCGGGTTTTTTAACATGCGCGAAATCTTGGCTAAGGCCCGGAGATGAATGCCTACCGAGTTTTCCGGAGCCATCAACAGAAAGAACAGATGGGTCGGCTTGCCATCCATAGAATCAAAATTGACTCCTTCCCGACTGCGGCCAAAACTGATGACCAGTTGCGCTAAATTTTTTAGCTTACCATGAGGAATAGCAATATTATCGCCGATACCAGTACTCCCCAAGCGTTCGCGCTCCAGCAACACTTCTACGACTTTGGCCTGAGATAGGGTTTTATCTCCGGATACTAAAGTGGCCGCCAGTTCCTCTACGGCACCCTTTTTATCTTTGGCTTGTAAGTCCGCAATTATGCGGCTTTTAGCCAGTAGATCAATAATTTTCATGCCGGAGCTCGCCTAATCTCTTAACCCACTTCGGGTTCAATCAGGCCGTAACTACCATCCCGCCGGCGATAGAGAATATTTAGCGCCGCGGTCTGGATATTGCTGAACACCAGGATCTCGTCGTTCACCTGGTTGAGCTGTAATAAGGCTTCCTCCAGATCCATGGGTTTGGCTTCCACCTGCTCGGTATGGATCACCAGGGAAAGATCCTCTTCGGCGGCCTCGGAAGTAATAATTTCCGGCGGCAGCCCCATGGTCTTGATATTCTGAATGGACTTATTATGGCGTGGTTTATCAAGTAACCGCCGTACCTGCTTCTCGATTTTTTCCATGGCCATATCAATGGCGGAATACATATCGGCGGTTTCTTCTTTCCCTTTGATTTTGAGGCTATTGCTGGTTATGGTGATATCTGCCTGGTGGCGAAATTTCTCAGTCCCTAAGACCACATGGGCTTCGACCGGACCATCCAGGTAGCGCTTCAGCTTGCTGACCCTTTTCATGGCATAATTTTTCAAGGCCTCGGAGGGATCAACATGCCGGAAAGTAACCGAAATTTGCATAGACTGTCTCCATCCCCATCGACTTTTAAATAATTTATTAGATCATCCCCGGAAGGACCCAGCATCATCATCAGCAGGGTTTCAGGATAGAGTACCGCTGGTCCCGGAGTTCTTGCGCCAAATCGGTTTTTTGCGTTTACTGGAGGAAAGTAACCCTAACATCTCACGATATTTGGCCACTGTGCGTCGGGCGATTAAGATATTTGATTCCTTTAGCATATCAGCAATATCCTGATCGCTGTAAGGACGTTCCCCATTCTCCGATTGGACAATCTGGCGGATCTGCTCCTTGACGCTTTCGGAAGCCACCTGATCGCCGTGGGACCGGGTAATACCACTGTTAAAAAAGAACTTCAGCTCAAAAACCCCTTGGGGCGTATGCATGTATTTATTGGTGGTCACCCGGCTGATGGTGGATTCGTGCAACTGGACATCATCCGCGACCTGGCGTAGGGTTAAGGGTCTGAGATAAGCAATCCCCCGGTCCAGAAATTCCCGTTGAAAATTGACGATGCTTTTGCTCACCCGATAAATTGTCCTTTGCCGTTGCTGGATACTTTTGATAAACCAGACCGCGGACTTAAGACGATTCTGGATGTAAGTCTTGGCCGCCTCGGAAACCTCGGATTGGTCGGCCAAGACCTCTTGATAAAATGAGCTAACCCGGAGCCGGGGCAGGCCATCGTCGTTTAAAGTTACCACATAATCATCGCCCATCTTATAGACCAAAATATCGGGATTAATATGGCAACTGTCGGCATGGTCAAAACCCCTGCCGGGTTTGGGCTCAAGGTGAGTAATTAGATCAACTGCCTCAGAGACCTCATCCAGGCTGACTTTCAGATCTCGTGCAATGGCCGGGTAATTTTTGTTTTCCAGATGGCGGAGGTGATGTTCGATTATCGGCGCCACAATCGGATTCTGAAAGTTGTGATGGCGCACCTGGATCAACAGACATTCTCTTAGGTCACGGGCCCCGACCCCTACCGGATCAAACTCTTGCACCTCTTTAAGGACGGCTTCGACCTGCTGGGCCTCGACTCCGGCTTCCCGGGCCAGATCCGCGACGGTAGCTTTCAGATAACCATCTTCGTTCAGGTTGCCGATTATCAGGATGCCCAGATACTTTTCCTGATCATTCAAATCGGCTAATTGTAACTGTGACAGAAGATGCGATTTTAAGGAGATTTCCTGTTTGTAAACATTCTCAAAGGCCGGCGCTTCTCGTTCTTCATATTCCTGGCGGACCGGCGGGGAATTTTTATCCTCCAAATAGGCGTCCCACTCAAAATCATCCCGCACCAAGTTTTCCACCGTTACTTCGGCCGGGGAGACATCCTCATTAATAACCTCTTCCGCTCCATTTTCACCCGCCGTTTCCCACGGTTCTGGTTCTTGGCTTTCCTCAGCCTGCGCTTCTTCCAAGACCGGATTGGTTTCCAACTCCTGATTAATGGCGTCCATTAATTCCAACCGCGACAGTTGTAGCAATTTTATGGCTTGCTGCAACTGGGGGGTCATAATCAGTTGCTGAGTGAGCCTCAGACTCTGTTTAATCTCCAGCGCCATTATCACTTAACCCTCATAAGCCATTATGAGGGTTGCCTTCTCCTCTGCGGTTTAGTCATATATTCGGGATTGCACTCTCATTTTTATTATAACCGAAAAGATTCTCCCAAGTAAATCTTTTTAGCCAACTCACTGGCCACAATGTACTCGGGAGGGCCTTCTTCCAACACTACGCCCTCATGGAGAATATAGGCCCGATCACAGATTCCCAAGGTTTCCCGGACATTGTGATCGGAGACCAGCACCCCTAAACCGCGCCGCTTCAACTGGCCGATGATGTTCTTGATATCATTCAGGACCAGCGGGTCGATACCAGCAAACGGCTCATCCAATAGAATAAAGTGCGGTGAGGTTACCAAGGCCCGGGTAATCTCTACCCGCCGTCGCTCGCCGCCCGAGAGGGAATCAGCCCGGTTATGCGCCAGGTGGGTAATTTTCAATTCGCCCAGCAATTCCTGCAACCGCGCTTGACGGGCCTCGGCCTCCAAATCCAGGGTCTCCAGGATGGCCATGATATTTTCGGCTACCGTCAGCTTACGAAACACCGAGGGTTCCTGGGGGAGATATTGCACCGCCTTCCGGGCCCGGAGGTAGATCGGCAAAGCCGTCAGCTCTTCTTCGTCTAGAAAAATTTTCCCGCCAGCTGGTTTCAGAATACCAATGATCATATAAAAAATGGTAGTCTTACCGGCCCCATTAGGTCCCAGCAAGCCGACGATCTCTCCGCTCTTGACCTCAATGGAGACCTCATTGACCACCTTGCGGCCCCCAAAGCTTTTGATCAGATTGTCGGTCTGCAAATGATGCATATCTGTCTTATCGGCAGCAAGCAAAGACAAATTTACGGTTTGGCTCTCCCTGGCGCCGGAGTTTTAGTCTTAGGATAAACAATGGCTTCGACCCGCTTTTGGGGGGCGCTATCCACCACCGCCCGATTGTCTTTCAGATAAAAGGTGATAATCTCACCCTTCAAAGTGTTTTCCCCCTGCCAGAGCTGGGGGTGTCCTAGCAGCACGACCTTTTCCTCGGCCTTATAATAAATCGCCTGGTCACCGGTGGCCACCTTATCCTCCTGAACCAGGCGCACGTGTCCCTGGGCCTCAATTCGGGAGATCTTCTCAATCCCAACCGCGTCCAGTGGTGATTCGCCATCATGGGCCTGGGCTTTTTCGGCCGCGGCCGGGGCTTTGGCGGCAGAGGTCGCTTCTTTGGTCTGATAAAAGATTTTCAACACGTCACTATAAAGGATCATATCTTTATAGCGCGCTACTACCTGACCGATAAAGCTAATTTCCTGGCGCGGATGATCGGCTTCCAGGCGCGCGGCGGTTATATTAAGGGGATATTCGGCCTCCGTTTCCTGAGCTACCCCCCCCTCGGCTAAAACCAGAACCAAAACCAGGATCAGGCCAGAGATGATCCACCGCCGGGGTTGCTTTAACGAGTCCATAGCTTTTCGGAGAAACGACATCGGGTTAATAGGTGCTCCTCTAAGACCAAGCTCTTATGGTCTAATTCAACTCTAAGATTATTCCCTTGGACCAGGGCCTGAGGACTTTTGATCTCTACCTGGCCCTGGGCCAGCAAGGCGCGTTCCTTAGGGATATAAGTTACATGGGCCGCGGTAAAATGATAATCCGCGACCTGGGCCTGAACCTCTCCTTCCAGGGTCAACTGCCGGGTTTTGGTATTAATATAGCCATTATCCCCCGATAACTTGACATTGCCGCCTTCTTTCCAAAAGACCTCAACCTCGACGTCAGACAAACGGATCACATTCTGATCTTTTAAGTAATCAGCCCGCTTCGCCACTAACACCCATTTCTTAACCCCTTCCTCAATTTCGGTTAGCCGGATCTCATTCATCTGCGCCGGCTGGACATTAGTAGAGGCTACCGGTGGCTCTGGTTGTTTCGTGGCTTTAGGTCCGATGAAGAGCCACAGACCTAAAGCGCTCCCGCAAACTATAGTTAAGATAACGGTTCGCTTCAGCCATTTCCTGGTGGGTTGGTTGATTCTGTCCATTTTTAAGAAAATATCAAATCAGTTATCGGTTATTATATTGCCTTCTGATCGGCTCTGTAAAGGATAATCTGGGATTGCCGGATCGTGACTGACCGCTCCTTGCTCTCCGGGCCGCAAGATAATTCCCGCCCGCAGGAGCGCCGATAAGCTATTAACAGGAATTAAGAGGCTCTGACGGGGTTCTGGTGAGGAACTGGGAAAGATCATACTGAACGGTTCGCCAGATCAGCAACGATAGTTTTGATGCTGGCCGCCTGGTCGGTTTGATAATTATGAAATAGTCCGCTGGCCGATCGGCCCTACAAGTCTTCCAGGCCTCCGGGTGACTCCTCACCGCCTCCGGCCATGGCCTCTTCCACCATCTGATCGACCTCGTCGCTGGAGATGTCTTCCCCCATTTCCTGTCCCATTTTTTTTAGAAATTTGGCCATACTCCGGGGATCATTCTCATCCAGTCCACTGAAGCGGGCCGGATCAGCCAATCGTTCCATACGGGTTTCCTCGGAAAGGCGGGCCCGGAACCGGGACATCACCCGAACCATCTGCTGGCTGCCACACCGGGGGCAGACCGGAGCGAAGGCTTCATCGCGATTGAGGATTAAAAAGTCGGAAATCCGCTTACATTTCTGACATTGATATTCGTAGATCGGCATTTGCGGTAATCCTTGGAAAATTAATGTAGGGTGCGTCTCCCGCACCATCTGGGGCGCGTCGGACGCCCCTCTCACCAACATTTGCAGAGCAGCATAATTTAACCATTGGTATTAAGCGTCTTGGTTAGGTCCTGGCGCCCTCGGAGAGCCGGTTCCCTCCTTAACGCACCCGCACCCGCATCTTTTCCAGACGGGCCACTTCTTGTTGTACTTGCTGATAGTATTGCTCATTGGGTCCTAAGTAACTAAGCGCCTTACGGAAATGGAACAGGGCCGTGGACAGATCTTTGGCCAGGCGGCTATGCAGGCCCAGATAATAATGGGCCGGTCCCAAATTCTTTTTTTCGCCGTAGATGGTCCCCAAATTATAATAAACCTCGGTAAAGGTCGGATTAAGCGCATGCACCTTCTCAAACAGGCTCAGGGCTTCATCCCAGTGGCGTCGATCCTGATTAATACGGCCCAGGTAATAAAGGGCCACCTCATCCCGGGGGTTGCTGCGCAACAGTTCCTCAAGTAACGCTTGGGCCGCGGCAGTCTTATTGCTTTCATAATATAGAGTAGCCAGGTCCCGTTTGATCATTTTATTATGTGAATCCTGGGCCAAGGCGGCCTGATAGGCGGCGATCGCTTCTAAACGTTGCCCCAACCGTTGATGAACCAGACCCACACAATACAATAAGGGAACATTATTGGGGTCCTTGGCCAATCGTTGTTTGAGGTCACGCATTACCGGGTTGGGGCTATTGCACAAGGCCCGGAGGCGCAGCTTGAAATAGGTAAAGGCCGGACTTTCATGGGAAGTGCGGTCGTTCATATTATGAGTCGCAATCAGGTGGGAGATGTTGACGATCCGGTTATCCATTTCCGGGTGGGTCTGCAAATAGACCGGAATTTCAGTGCCCTGGAACCAGCGCTGGCGGGTCATCTTACCAAATATGGCCATCATGGCGCGCGGATTATAACCAGCCTCGGTCATCCATTTAAATCACAGGGTGTCAGCTTCCCGTTCATCATCCCGACTATATTTCAGCATCGCCGACTCGCTGGCGGCCTGGGTGCCCATTAACAAGGGCCCAGCCGCCGCACCACCCATCAGTACCGCGGCCAATCCTCCAATTAGCGAGGCGATGGTGGTAAATTTCGCCTTATTCATGCGCTTGGCTATATGGCGGGCATGGATATGAGTAATTTCATGGGCGATGACTCCGGCCAACTCATCTTCGTTATCCATCAGTTGGATCAGGCCGGTGTTGAGAAAGACGTAGCCGCCGGGGACCGCAAAGGCGTTCAAGGAGGGATCTTCAATAATAGAAAAATGATAGTCAAATGGTTGGGCCCCGACCTGCTGGACTAATTTCTGGCCCACGGCATTTAAATATGAATTCAAGAAGGGATCGTGAATGATATTAAAATATTGCTGTAGCTGGAGAAAAAACTCTTCCCCTAACTGCTTTTCTTTTTCAATGGTCAGTTCGCCGAAAAAACTGCGCGCCGGGCTAGGGAGCAGGGAGGTAATAAAACATATGACCGTAAAAACAATCCAGAGCCTTCGTCCCCAGGTTGATCTGGGCATAAAATATCTCCTCTGGAATTGACGCCGCGCGGTTAAGCCCGGTATTCCTGGACTGCTGGAGTCTCAGAAGTCAGGTCGGTAGTCGGTTCCAGGAGCTGGCGGGGGGCATCGGCCCATAAACCCTCCAGGTCGTAAAATTCCCGCACCGGCTGATAAAAAATATGGACAATGATCTCATTATAATCTAACAGCACCCATTGTCCCTCGGCTAAGCCCTCGATACCCAAGGGTTTTATCCCACGGCGCGCCAAGGTTTCCTCCAGGTGCTGCGCCAGGGCGACTACCTGACGGCGGGAGCTACCAGAGCAAATTATAAAATAGTCCGCAAACGACGACAGCTTCCGAACATCCAGGATCACCAGGTCTTGAGCCTTCTTTTCTGCTAAGCTCTGGGCGCAGAATTGGACTTTATTGGCGGCGGTTGCTTTTTTTGGCTCCAGGGGTTTTCCCATCTCCTTTATTGATATAATTTGTTTAATAATATATATCTTCTGACCGCGTCCGGCAAGAGGTAACGAATAGATTGTCCCTGCCCGGCCAGTTGCCGGATGCGGGTCGAGGAGATTTCTAAGAGCGTGGTGCGGCGAAAAAACACCTGATAGCCCGACGGGTGCAAAAAGGCCTCCTGGGGGGCTTGATAACTGAATTGGGGGTGGACTTCTTGTTGTAAAACCGTGGCCAATTGCTTCGGTGCCGATCCCGGCCGGTCTAAGACGACAAAATGACACAAGGTAAATAATTGACGATAATCTTTCCAGGTGTTAATTTCCAGGATGGCGTCTAGTCCCACGATAAAAAAGATCTCCGCCGCCGCGGCGTAGCGGGCGCGAAACTGCCGGATGGTTTCGATGGAATAAGATCGGCCCGGTCGCTGGCCCTCAATATCCGAGACCTCAAAGACCGGATGGCCTTCCACCGCCAGGCGGGTCATCTCTAATCGGGTGGAAAACGGGGTGATGCCCCCGCTAGCCTTATGGGGCGGTTGCGCCGCAGGAATAAACAACAGCCGATCCAAGGACAGGGACTCCAGAATCTCTTCCGCGGACCGGAGATGGCCGTAATGGATCGGATTAAAGGTGCCGCCAAATAGTCCCAGGAGCACAGTAC
>JAQVHY010000180.1 GCA_028695935.1 Desulfobacca sp. | reverse complement strand
TTATATGCAACCTGGATGATCGCCCGGGTTTGCTCCGGGGTGGCGCCGGCGGCCTGTAGAGCCTCAGCCCATTCAAAGTCTGACCTAAGTCCTGGATATTGGCGATCTTTCAGATAAGCAATAAAAACTTTGCCAAATTCCCTCGTAGCGCCCAAGGATACAAAATGATCAATCCATTCGAAATCGGTTCGGGGTCTATCCTCTGTGGTCATAGATCTCCTTTCTTTTTAATAACAGAGATACCGCCCAACAGGCGCGCACTATTAAGCTGGTCTCAGCTACCAGGCCGCTGAGCAGGCTATTGTTTTAGAGATCGTCTTCCAGGATTTTCTTAATCTCCCGGCGCTCTTCCAGAAGTTTTAAATACCGCTCTAACCATCCTGGCATCTGCCGCCGTCCGGTCTCCCAGGATTCCACGGTCTGCGGTGATACCCCCAGGACCTCGGCCAGGGCCCGGCGTGACCGAAAACCAAGGCGAAGGCGGGTCTGTTTAAGTTCCGCCGGCGTCATGATAGGTTCCGTATTCAGAAAAAATTTTCCGCCATCGCTCCGAGGTTTCGGGGGAAAGATTAACCATGACCGCCATCTGGCCGTCTGTGTTGGTCCAAAGGCTTAAACGGCGGTCTGATGAAGGTTCCCAAAGAACCATATCCAAAAGCTCGTCCTCACCGGATAAACCGGTAACTCGGGATAGATCAGCCACGCGCTGCCCTCCTGGTGATTTTTTAATGGAAATTTTATACAGAGTCAGTTTAAAAGTCAAGAGAAAAAATCGGGTTTTATAAGGCTAATCTGACGTTTCAATGGGGTCTTGAAAACACTCGCCGAAAGTGACAGCGAGTGTTTTTTACTGTACGGCGTAACCATCGCCAGGTACTACCAATGAGGAAACGAGCGCCAAGCCCGCCCGCTAACCAAACTGGAAACCCCGGGAAAACAACTATAGGTACTAGTACCTATAGTTGTGCAATATTCTGCACCGGCCCGCGTGGTCCAGGACAGTGCAGGCCCGTTCGACCTTGGCGCGGGAAACACCTACCAGATTGGCGGTGTCTTGGGCGGATTTGCTAATAGCCTCATTTGAGGCTTTTACCGATTCGCCATCGGTGTCCGGTTTGAAATTAGCCTCACTTGAGGCTAATTTCTGGGAAGGCCTTCCAGCTTTTCTCCGTTGGTCCAATGCCTCAATGCACCTGATGATCTCCGCATCGGTATGGTTTTTTGTTGTGCGCATACAGTATGATAAGGCGCGGGTCTGTTCGACCTTTGCGGATTTATCAATAGCCTCATTTGATGGTTTTGATTTTTCATGATAATCCGCTGAGTTACGATCATCGCTCCGGCTTCTCCGATAGCGCAATCTTGCGCTTTCGGCTGGCTGCCAATGCCGCCATCTGGCGGTTTTGCCACTTTATCAATTGCGCAACTTTGTGCAATTGATAGGGTAAGAGGTTTTTTGACAGATTAAAAAACCAATAATCACACTTGGAGGAAATTTTCATGGATGTTAAAGAAGCTGTTATCGCTGCGTTCAAAGAAATAATACTCCCCGAGTTGAAGACGGTTCAGCAGGATGTTTCTGAAATAAAAGGCGTTCTCTCTCTGACCAACAAGCGTTTGGATGATGTCAATAGGCACTTAGTCGATCTGAGCCGCCGCATCGACGAAAACAACAAGCGCCTGGACCGGCTCTGCGAAGCTTTAAACTCTTTGACTTCCGCGGCTTCCAAACAGGGGACTTGATATTATGTTTTTTTTGACTTAACGGGGGGAGGGGGAGAAGACCCCCCCTGTATTATGTAAACCTATTTTCGGAGTTCTTAAGTAAAATCAATCTCGTGCATTCGTGCCTATACTGGCGCACAGAACACTTCTCCCCCCCTCAAAACCATAAAAGTGATAGGGGGAGAAGACCCCCCTTTTTTGATTTTGTTCATTTTTTGAAACATTTTAGTGTTTAAAAAATAAACACACGTCCCAAAAATAGGGTAAAAAGGCAGTTAATAGGGGATTGATTTAGATAACCATAAGAAAATATTATATTTCTGGTACCGAGGTTTCTTTTTTTTGGCGATTTTCCTGATTTTCTAATTAAAACAATTATATAAGTCTTAATATCGAGGTTTCCGAGGTTTCGTTCCTAGACTAGGGGCTGGGCAAAAAAAAAATGAATTTTTTAAAAATAATATTAAAAATTTTATCATTAGGGGTTATATAGGGAAATAAACCTCGGAAACCTCGATAGAGACCTTAAAAACATGGATAAGTTGTTGATATATTAACAAATAACCAATTACCCCCGCTCTTCATCGAAACCTCGAAACCTCGGTACAAAAAAAGCCAGGGATAATCCCTGGCTTAACTGGCTTTTAGCTTAGATAGGCTAAGCCGATTTCACCGACCAGAGGACTGACCTGGCATACGGGTCGGTGTTTTTCTCCCTGGCCAAGTGCAATCCCCTATCTCCATAGTACGTCCCTTCCTGCCGGGCAAATGCCCGCCCCAAGCTCTTGGCCGATTTGCCGGTCAGGTAGGCCGGCAAGTTGAGCTTAATTTCCGAGTTGCCATCACTTTGAACTTCCTCGTAAATTTCCTTTATCGTGAAGGACCGGTCACCGTATTTTTCCCTGACCGCGCGCAAAAAGGCTTCCCACTCCTGGCCTTCAACGTCAGACTTTTCGTAATATTCCTCCCGGTTTTCCAGAAACCCCTCTACGCCGGCCCAGCCCAGTATGCCCCCCGCAACTCCGCACCAGTCCTCAAAACTGCCTAGTCTCTGCGGATCCTGTGGTGCGGGCTGCCCGGCGCACCATCAGGCCCGGGCCATGGTCAGCAGACACCCCAACAGTTTGCCCCGGTTGGCGTCAACCCAACTCCTAAGAGGGTCGTGGCGGAATCCATTGCGCTCCCAGGGGCGGGAGCATTTGGGGTCGAGGGTTATCCAATACACCCGTCGGGGCAGATCGCCGCCTAGTTGGACGTTGTTTCCGGTTGCGTACCAGGTTACCCTGACCGGTAACTCGGGCGCGTAGGATTGGTGAAGTATCCGGGCGCTGTACCTGGTGGCGGTGATTGCCAGGGATAGGGCGGGGGAGCGCAAGGTCCCTTCGAGGTTGTCAAAACAGATCACCGGCACACCTTGTAGCAGGGCCGCGGTAATAATTTTTTGCCACTCAGGGTCTTCATTTTTGGCTTGCGGCGGTGAGGTCAGAGTAGTCTGTTGGCCGGTCGATACCCATCCGAAAATCTCGGCCAGCAAACTCTTTCCGGTGCCGGCCTTTGGCGCGTTCACCAGGGCCAGGGGCACAGACCCGGCTATAGCCGGTCTGAGCACCGGAGTCACCATGGCTGCCAGGGCGTTGGCTCTCGAAGGCTGGTCAACGAACGGGAAATCAACCAGCAGATCGTCCAGCAGGTAGCGGGCGGCCTCTTTCGCCTGGTCTTGGCTGGGGTCGGTAGGTACGGACGGCAGGACCGCGCCGGGAAGCGGGGTAAAATATAGCTGCGTGGCCGGGTCGTAACCTGGTGTGGAGAGGATGGTGCCGTCCGGTCTCAGCACCGGCACAGAGGTTAAGCCCCGCAACGGCGGGAAGGACCACTCGCCCAAACCCATAACGGAGCGCACGATGGCGATGGGGGTTAGTGTGGGGGTAAGCTGTCCGATAATATTCTGGCTAACCCAATCGGCGGCGCTGCCCAAGAGGTTGCGTAGCTC
Organism: Desulfobacca sp.; assembly: GCA_028695935.1. Classification (GTDB taxonomy): domain Bacteria; phylum Desulfobacterota; class Desulfobaccia; order Desulfobaccales; family Desulfobaccaceae; genus Desulfobacca_B. The sequence continues at coordinate 327 of JAQVHY010000180.1, read as the reverse complement.
GTTTTCGCCAAGGGGATTAATTTGGGGGACGCCCTGCTCAGACCTGGCTATCCAAACTAGCTGGCTATTCCGGACGAATATCCGCGGCGTTTGGTTAGCGGTCCGGAGTGCGGCCAGGGCGTCGGTGGTGATCTCCAATAGCTGACGGTTATTGACCTGGATGGCCGGCCTGATGGGGTGCGGCTGGTAATCTGGTTTTACTTTGGTTTTACGGGGCTTAAAAGGCTTAGCCTTTTTAACCAGCTTCGATAATTTTTGGGGCCCCTGGGCTACCAGGTAATCGTCCACGCCCTTGGGGGCGCCGGGCCCGGCGGGCAAGCGCACTAG
>JAQVHY010000067.1 GCA_028695935.1 Desulfobacca sp. | reverse complement strand
TGTGACGAAGATGAATTTGGCGATCAGCCGCCTTTTCCCGGCTAACGCGTGGTTGGGAAGGCCCGGTAACGGTTCCTAATCCTCATAAAAAGCTTGACTATCCTTTTTGAGTAAGTATTTTAGTCTGTGATTTTGATAAATTCTCAGTTGGTCGGCGGGGGAAGCGTGAGGTTATTAATTATTGGACTCATTATCGGGGTATGGTTCTTAAGTGGTATTCCCGGTTGGGCCCAGCCCTCGATCTCTGGCGGACAACTTACCTTGAGGGACGCCATCGAGGTAGCCTTGAAGAACCACCCCGCGATCATCGAATTCAGGGAAAAATCCGAGGCTGCCAAGGCTCAGATCGGCGTGGCCCGGGCCAATTATTTCCCCCAGCTTAAATATACTTCGAGTTATGATTATGGGACTTTGTATGGGGGGGGAAGCACTGATTTTGATAATTTTTTGTCCGGTTCTACTGGTGTCAGTGGGTTTGGCCTACCCTCCCGAGGCGGCGGGCCGAGTGATTATTTCTCCCATCGTTTTACCCTGAACCAACTTCTTTACGATTTTGGCAAAACTTCGGGACAGGTGGCCGAATCCAAGGCCAACTATCAGGCCTCCAGTCAGGATTATGCCAATAGCCGACAGCAGGTAGTGCTTAAGGCCAAGACCGCTTACTTTGGCTATTTGGCCGCCAAACGCGCCGCGGACGTCAGCCAGAAGAACGTCGAACTCAATCAAGAGCTGGTCCGGCAGGCCCAGGGCTTTTATAAAGCCGGGATCCGAGCCAAAATCGACGTGGCCAAGGCCGAAGCCAATCTCTACGATGCCGAGTCCGCCCTGATCAAGGCCAAAAACACCTTTAAATTATCCCAGGTGGAATTGATGAACGCCCTGGGGCTGGATACCTGGCCTTATACCGACCTTAAGGATATCTTGGAGGTGCAGCCGATCCCCATCAGCCTCAAAGAGGCCAAAGAGCTGGGTTATCAGCGCCGTCCCGAGCTGTTAAAAAATCTGTCGCAGCAGCAATCATCCAAGGCTGCCGTCGGGGTGGCCGAATCCGGCTATTTCCCCAGCCTTAATGCCTCGGGAATCCATAGCTGGCGCGGCAGTGAGTACCCGCTGCGGGAGGGCTGGACCGTCGGCGTCGGTCTTACCTTCCCGTTATTTGAGGGTTTGGCTACTGTAAGCGACGTTCGCCAGGCCAAAGCCACGCTGCGTTCGGTTGAAGCCAATGAACAGGTAATTCGCCAAGATATTACTAAGGAGGTGGAACAGAGTTACCTGGACCTGGTCTCAGCCGCAGAAAATATCCGGGCTACCGCTAAGGCTCTGGAAGCGGCCGAAGAAAATCTGAGACTGGCGCGGGGTCGTTATCAGGCCGGGGTCGGTTCCATCATCGAGGTGACCGATGCCCAGGTGCAATTTTATGAGTCGGAGTTAAAACACATCCGCAGCCTGTATGACCATAAAGTAGCCCTGGCCCAACTAGATAAGGCGATCGGCACGCCCTACTAGGGGAAAGGCGATTTCCCGGCCTTCTCATTGGACCGGGTTTGCAGTTCACCATAGCCCCCGGCTGGCAAGCTGCTCGATAAGTTCGGTGGCGGAAAAGAACTGCCAGGCCTGAAGTCCATGCTGACGCGCGGCTGCAACATTGGGCCACAGATCGTCGATGAACAAACACTGCTCCGGCGGCTGTTCCAGGGCCGCAATCAGGGCCTGGTAAATACCCGGTTCCGGCTTCTGGCAGCCCAGTTGATAAGAAAGTATATAGCGTTTAAAATGGCGCAAGACCGGAAAATTGGACCGGACATATTCAAGATGTAAAGGATCGGTATTAGACACAATCAATAAAGGATAACGTTCTTGTAGGCGGTCGATTACCACTTCCATGCCCTCCTCGAGGGAAAAGATGCCGGTCCAATACTGGCAAAACTTTTCATAGGGCAGCGAGCACGATAAACGGTCAATGAGCTGTTGATAAAACTCTTGAGTGGTCAAGCGGCCAGTATCATAATCAGATTTAAGCGAACTGGCAAAGGTTAAGGCCAAAATTTCTTGGGGGTCCGCCTGGGTATAGGGAACTAGATACCGGGCCAGTCTCATCTGATCCACCCGGATTAAGACATTCCCTAGATCAAAGGCAATGGCCGTCACCGAGGGATGGTGTTTCGCAGGATGCATAAGGGCCTCGTTTAAGATTAATAATAATAAATAAGAGTTAAGTTGTCAGCGAATTGAAAAATAGGTTCCTGGGATTGCTTATCCTCAGGAAATAAAATTGTAAAGCAAAATCTTGGTTAATTTCCACCAAGTCAGGCCAGTAATGAGGAGGTATCGTGGCAAAGAGCACCGGATGGACATTTTTTTGGGCCATACTACTGGGCATTCTGCTAACCACGATTTTTTGGGTTTATAGCCCTTTTCTGCGACATAAGGTGTCCAGTCAGGTAGAAGAAGCCTTACAGAACAAAGAATTTAGCATCCAGACCACCAAAGGCACTGGAGCCGCGATTCAGGGTGCCCCGGCCATGGCCCAGGGCAATCGCTTCATGTTGGTCTCCAGCGGCAATCAGACCTTCCTGGCCGACCTCAAGGACGGCAGGGTGTGGCGCTACTTTCAACACACCCGGGAGGGCGGTTGGTCTCGGGAAGCGGAAGGGTTTATCCCGCTGAGCTTCCATTATCAAGGCAAAAAATTTTTTACCGCCAGTGAAGCCAGCTCTGGTCAGAGTACTGATCAGAAGGAACCTACTGGGGAATCAGCACCGGATTCTAATTGACCTTGTTGCGTCGGCTTCTGGCCCAGGATTTAGCCTGGGGAATATTTATTTTGGCGCTGGCCCTGGGGTTGGGACTGCAGTCCCATTGGGCTCTGGTGCGCTCGGGGTTTAAGGGCGAGCTGGCTTCCCGGTTGGATGAGTGGCGGGAGCAGTATCGCCAAGCCGAGTTTGGGGAGATTAAGACCGTCAACCTGGAGCAGGCCTATGCCTTACATCGTCAGGGTCAGGCCCTGTTCATCGACGCCCGCCCCCGGTCGGAATTTCAGGAGCTGCATATTGCCGGGGCGATCAACCTGACTACCGAGGCCCTTCAGGGTTATGGAGTTCAACATTTATCCGGGATGGATCGCCAGCGCCAGATCGTCGTTTATTGTGGCCAGCAAAACTGCGATGCCAGTTTAGAAGTCGCGGAGCTCCTTCAGGCCCAAGGTTTTAGCCAAGTTATGGCCTTTACCGGAGGATTCCGTGCCTGGGATGAAGCTGGGTACCCGGTTGACATCGCGCCGTAAAGATTGGCTAGCCGGTTTTTTGCGCCTGGCCCTGGGTACGGCCTTTGTCTATGCCGGGATCTGGAAACACTTCTACCCCTACCAGTTCACCGAAACCGTCATGGCTTATCAACTCTTGCCGCAGCCTTTGGTCGGGCTGACTGTGGCCATCGTCCCCTGGCTGGAAATGGTCAGCGGCGCGCTGCTCATCCTGGGTGTCAAACCGCGCAGTTGTTTGCTGCTGATCCAGGCGGTGTTGGTGGTTTTCCTGGTTATCCTGGCCATCACCATGCTCCGGGGCCTGAATATTGATTGCGGCTGCGGACTGTTCTCCGAGCGGCAGGTGGGATTCCTGGCGATCTTGGAGGACATGCTGCTGTTGGCCCTGGCCGCCTGGCTCTATTGGCTGGAAGTTCAAAGACTTTTACCCGCCCGCTGATTTTTTGGCATCTCTGGCCTCCTCGCACCCCCAGCCGGAAACCAGTCTTTCAGTCTCAGCGTTTGACCTTGAAGTTCCACCTCAGGCATGATAATAATTGATCAATTAGGATGAGCCTTATCCAAAAGTCTTTAAACCTTGGTGGCACAGGTTTTCAACCTGTGCAATATGGCAAATCGCGGAAGGAAAACTATGAGCCGGTTCTTCGACCTGCATGATTCGGTCGAAAAGAAATATATTTTCAACAGTTTCATCATCTTAGTGGCCATTGTGGAGTTACTCATCTTCCTGGTGACCCTGATCTGGCAGATTGATGAGGGGGTGTTCTCGGAGCAGGTGAGGGTGGTGCCCTTCCCTTGGAAGGAATACCTGTTGGCGTCGTTCACTGCGCCGATTATCATGATGTTTATTTTCGGATTGATCATCAAGGGCTTTGATGCCTTCTGTGCCTCACCGGAAACCGGGCCTCAAGCTCAACCGGTCAATCGTTATCAACGTCTGGGGCGTAAATGGGCGCGGATTTCCTATGTGTTGGGGTTGTTGTTCCTAATCTCAGTAATTTATGCCATTGTCCGCCTGGATCAACTGCTGCCCATTCTCCAGAAGCTCTTTACCTTCTTGGGATTATGGGCCACCTATGTGGTCATCGGTCTCTGGGTTTTGGGATTGCTGTACTTCCCCATTAATTTAATTCTCCGTTACCGTTTGCAAAAAAAAGCTATGGAATATCAATATCTGCTTAGCATAGCCCAAAGTCATGGTCTGGTCTTTGGTGATGCCGCGCGGCAATTACCCACCGCGGCCCCGAATTCGGATCAGCCCCAGCTTGATTCCTCTCCGGAATCCGCGCCCGCGACGGCTCTGGAGGATCGCCGCCGGAGTTCTTAATACTGGCTGACTATCGGGTAAATTCGCATCGGTTATGTGCGGTAGGCAGGTATACCTAAATTCAGGACAAAATTATGGGTGAACTGCCCGCCGGCGCTATGGAGGCTGAACATCTGCTCCGGGCCGGGGCGCGAGATTTGGGCCTGGAATTATCGGCGGTGACGGTCGATAAATTCCTACAATATCTGGGTGAACTACAGAAGTGGAATACCAGGATAAACTTGACCGGCCTGCGCACCGCGGCCGAGATCGTGCATAAACATTTTATCGATTCCCTGGCCTTGGCCCCTTGGGTCAGCGATCTCACCAGCCTGGCCGATATCGGCACCGGAGCCGGATTTCCTGGCCTACCCCTAAAACTGGTGTTTCCGGCCTTAGCCCTCACTTTGGTAGAGGCTACCGGCAAAAAAGTCGCTTTCTTGCGATATTTAGTGGGATTGCTGCAATTATCCGCAGTGGCAGTCAGATATTGCTATCTGACCCCGCAACTGGCGCGTGACTGGGGGCCGGGCTTTCAGGGGGTAGTTTCGCGGGCAACTTTTAGTCTGTCCCGGTTCCTGGCTTTGGGGGCACCGCTGCTGTCGCCCGGCGGTCGGCTGATCGCCATGAAAGGCCCCCGCCAGGCCGAAGCCGAGTGGCAGGAGGTTGAACGCCAGGCATTATCTCTGGGTTTGAGCAAACCAGAACAATATCTTTATACCTTGCCCCTGAGTGGGGAACCGCGACAGGTGATCCTGTTTACCAAATTAGACTGAGGGGACCATATCTCTTATGACACTGATCGACTACCATGTTTGCTTATCTGATTAAACGTTTGCTGCTGATGATCCCCTTACTGCTGGGTATTACCCTGGTTTCCTTCGTGGTCATTCATCTGGCTCCAGGGTCGCCGACCGAAGTGCAGACCATGCTCCAGCCCAAGGCGTCTTTGGAGGCCCAGCAACGCTTACGGGAGCTCTATGGACTGGATCGGCCCTTGCACGTGCAATACTGGGACTGGCTGCAACGGCTGGCCCGTCTAGATCTGGGGCGGTCCTTTTCGCCCGACGCCCGGCCGGTGTGGGACAAGATCAAGGAGCGGATCGGGGTCACCATCTCTATTAACCTGCTGTCCATGCTGCTCATCCTGGTGATCGCCATCCCCATCGGGGTGATTGCCGCCACCTATCCCCATTCCTGGTTTGATCAGGCCACCACCTTATTTGTTTTTTTAGGCTTTGCTATGCCCGGTTTTTGGTTGGCCCTGTTGCTCATGATGCTCTTTGGGGTTTATCTGGACTGGTTGCCGTTGTCGGGGCTGACCTCACACTTTTACGAGCGTTTTACTACCTGGCAGAAGATTCAAGATCTGGCCTATCATCTGACCCTGCCGGTGTTGGTGTCGGCCTTTGGGGGCCTGGCCGGGATGTCGCGTTATATGCGGGGCAATATGCTGGAGGTTATTCGCCAGGATTATATCACCACGGCGCGGGCCAAGGGCCTGCCGGAACGCACCGTCATTTTTAAGCACGCCCTGAAGAATGCCCTGATGCCGGTGATTACCATCCTGGGGCTATCAGTGCCCGGGCTGATCGGCGGTAGCGTGATTTTTGAGTCCATCTTTGCTATCCCCGGCATGGGACAGTTGTTCTATCAGGCGGTAATGGCTCGGGATTACCCCCTGGTCATGGGGGAACTGGTCATCGGCGCCTTGCTAACTCTCTTGGGGAACCTCTTGGCCGATGTCAGCTATGCCCTGGCCGATCCCCGCTTAAGAACGGGCTGAACCGTGGCGACCGCAGCGCGACACCGAGAATTCTGGGCCCGATTCTACCGCAACCGCCTGGCCCTGAGCGGTCTGGTGATCGTCTTAGGACTGTTTCTGGTCTCTTTCCTGGCCCCCTGGCTGGCTCCGTACGACCCCAATTATATCGACCTGGGGGCGATGCTGATGCCGCCCAGTCCCAATCATTTGTTCGGTACCGACCCGCTGGGCCGGGACGTATTTTCGCGAATTCTGTTCGGGGCCCAAATCTCCCTGAAAGTCGGTTTTGTATCGGTGGGCCTGGCCACCTTGATCGGGGTCTGGATCGGCGCCCTGGCCGGGTATTATGGTGGTTGGGCCGACAATATCCTCATGCGTTTTGTAGATCTCATGCTCTGTTTCCCGACTTTTTTCCTGATCCTGGCGGTGATCGCCATCCTCGAACCCAGTATCTGGAACATCATGGCGATCATTGGTCTGACCAGTTGGATGGGGGTGGCGCGGCTGGTGCGGGCCGAGTTCCTGTCCTTGAAAAATCGGGAATTCGTCCAAGCCGCCCAGGCACTGGGGGCCGGGGATGCCCGGATCATCTTCCGACACCTGTTGCCCAATTCCCTGGCCCCGGTAATGGTCTCCGCCACCTTAGGAGTGGCTGGGGCCATCCTCACCGAAAGCGCCCTGAGCTTCTTGGGGCTGGGGGTGCAACCTCCGACCCCCAGTTGGGGGAATATCCTGACCGCGGGCAAAGATAACATTGAGATCGCCTGGTGGCTGTCGCTCTTCCCCGGGTTGGCCATCCTGATCACCGTCATGGGCTATAACCTGTTGGGCGAAGGTATTCGGGAAGCCATTGATCCCCGCCTGAAAGAGTGAATTTTAACAGCTTGAAATGACTAACCCTAAGTTTCTCTTCAAGAACAATAAACTTATCATGTAACACCCTGATAGAATTAATTATCTTAACCGGGTAACGAAAACCCCAGCCCGAAAGCACTATAAATTATTGACAATCAGGACTTCCTATCTTATTATTTGCCCAGGGCGGCGAAAACACCTATTTTCGTCAAGTTAGGAAAGGAGAGTGTATATGAAAAATATGCCAATTAAAGTTACCGTTTTTATGATAGCCCTGGTATTCTGCACCGGAGTCGCCTTGGCTCAGTATGCGGTTTGCCCTCCGGCCAAGATTGGCGGCCCGGTGGAAAAGTCGTTATCGGCGGCCTTTTGTAATTATGAATCCTACATGGTAGACAAAAAGGCAGTACATCTGGACAAGGCCAAGAAGCTTCTAGAGGGGGTATTAAAACAGGAACCCGACAATCCCGTTGCCTTAAACAATCTGGCTGCCATTATGGTTGAGGAGGGTAAATTAGACAAGGCTGATACTCTCCTGGGAAAAGCTCTGGAAAGCCTTGCAGCCAAACCTTGCCTGGTCCGTTTGAACCGGGTGTGCGCGGTTAACAATATCTGCGTGGCGGTTGAACCGGTAGAGATGGGGGGAGGCAATCAGGACCTGGAACCCATGGTCAAGTTTAATAAAGAAATGGTCAAGGAGATGATGGCCAGACTTAAGTCGCCTAAGGCCCAGTAGTTTATCGACGCCGCCCTTGGCAGGGTCCTTTGTAAAACGCTGATTGCAACGATTATAATACAAACCCACTCAACATTAATCCATTCCTTGGTAAGCTGGCCTCAAAAGAATAATTGAGCCGGGGCATGGTCCCGGTGCAAGTGTTTGGTCTATGCCAAGTTTAAAACTGGCCCTCGGTCTAGAGGGCCAGTTCTTTTCGACTAGCCCTGCTTCTGCTCCAGCATATGTATCTTTTCCTTGATTAAGGGGGCAAACGCCGCGCCGGAACTAAGCCCCAATAGCTGGCGGTAGCAGCTCAGGGCCCGGACCTTATCCCCGGCCTGCTCGAACAGCAGGGCTTGCCGCCGCAGCAGTTCCCCGCGATAGGGCAGTTGGGCGTCTTTGACCAGCACTTCCAGAACCTCGGCGGCCGGCTGAAATCGCTGCTGACCTTCGTAACAAAAACTCAGGCTTTCGGTAAGCAGCACATCCAAACCGGCATCCTGGCCCCGCAATGACTCATAGATGGCCGCGGCCTCGGCGTATTTTTTTTCCTGATAGAGCAATTGAGCCCGAAATAAACTGGCCTGTAAGGCCGCGCCGGTCTTGGGATAATTGCTGATTACCTTTTGCAGCGCCTCGAGGTTTTTAGCCGCGGCTTCGGGTTGTGATAGTGCAGGGCGAACCGTCTGCAACAACTCAGCCGCCTTGATGGCCCGCTGTTGATTGATCTTATAGAATATACCCCAGCCCGCTGCGGCCAGGATAACTACTGTCAGTCCTAGCACTAAAACTTTAAGATTGCTTTTCGAAAATTCGATTAACCGATTTGAAAAACTGATAAATTTATCTTCTTCGTTATCTAGCGGTTTACGAGTACCGGTAATTTTCTTAGCCATTTCAAATCCTCAACAATCAGGCATTAACCGACAGCGGCTGCAATGCGGGGCCGCAGGGGGTACTGGCTCCAGGGGTTCGCCACATAGTGGTTAGGTTTTTAGGCCTGGGATAGATGACTGAAATATCAAAGCAAATTGTTGACTTTTAAAACATGCTCTATATTTGAGGAAAACTCGGTTTTCATAATAGCCTTTTTTTTCTTAGGAGGATCATTTAAAGCGGGAAATGAGTAATGTAGATGATATTTCAAGGCCAATGCAGGGTCCCACATGGCACCGGTGCATGATAAGGCAGCATCCGCCCCTAGATCCAAAAAGTCTTGGAAATCCTGAGGGGTCAGGATACCCCCTACAGCAAAAATCTTAAAATCATAATGCTCTTTTTCTCGCAAAGCAACTAAGCGGCGGGTGAAATCTCGGGCTAAATACTTTAAGGCATAACCACTGATACCGCTCTTACTACGATCTGCCCCAGGCAGCGCCTGCCTACCCTTTTGGTCCACCACCCTCAATTTTAGAGAGTTTATTCCTACTATACCACTGATATCTTTGCTGACGGCGGATAGCAAACGGGCCAAGCGGTTGTCCTCGCTAATGTAACCGATTTTTATAAGTATTGGCAGATCTTTAACTTGCTGCCGTACAGCTCGCGTTATCTGAGCGGCAAATTCTGGCGCTTCATAAATATGGCCTTCTTCAACAGGGCTGTTAGGACAAGAAAAATTTAGCTCAATAACCTCAGCCCCAGCCTCGGCCGCCAGAGCCGCAGCCCGGACAAAATCTTGCATGAAGCTATCAAAATGATTGTTTTCTGCAGTGCCCACGACGCTAACAATCAACATTTGACCAGGTTGCAAGTAATTTTTACTTATAGCGATATCCGGCTGCCAGACTTCGGGTGACTGGAGGTCTGGAACACCCAGTGAATTGGTCATGCTAATCTTGGTGATTGGGGTATAAGATTTCGAGGTCTTAACAGAGTCAGGAATAGCTCCAGGCAACCAAGGTTTTGTAGCCTCTACAAGCAAGCAATTTGGGTAGGGGTGCTCGGTTTGAAGCCTGGTGCGAACTGTTTTATAGGTCAAGATATCAAAGCCTAATTGAGAATAAAGGCGAATCCACCGTGAATCAAGCAATAGCCCAGCCGGAATCCCCAGCCGAGAGCTTAACTTTTTCCCCCAAAAGGGATATTTTGCTTGGCCGATTATTTTAAAAGGAAGGGTTTCTGACGAAATGCTTGGTCCATGCTCAAAATTATATTTAAAAGTCTTTTTAATATCATATACTGGCATGGATGGTGTCGCCCCTCAAGGAATTGTTAGGCGATTTTAACTTAAAAAATTCTTATTATCAAATTTTTTATGAAAAAATTTTTTAGGTGCTTGATAGGGACTTTAGGAAATTCGAGTTATTATCTATTAACTCTTCACCTCGGCGACCACGGCCGATAAAATTAAGTTCCCGGCTCTGCTCTCCGGTCCAGGTAAGAGTGATTTCCAGATATTCCTCCGGCCCGGAACCGCTCAGACGTTCGGCCCATTCGATGACAGTAACATAGGGGCCGGACCAGTATTCCTCTAATTCCATCAGAAAATCCGGGCTGAGCTGCTCCAGCCGGTAAAGATCAACATGCACCAGGGTCAGGCGGCCCGGATATTCATGCACCAGGACAAAAGTGGGGCTGGCCACCAGACCCGGCGGCACCGCTAACCCGCGGGCCAGGCCGTGGACAAATTCAGTTTTGCCCGCCCCTAGTTCGCCGATTAAGGCAATGACATCGCCTGGTTGTAGTCTGGCCGCTAACCTTTCGGCGATAGCCTGAGTCTGCTCTGGACTATGGCTAGCTAATCGCAAATGTTTCACCCGCGACCAAGATCTTTCCATGATTCTTAGTGCCTGGCGGGCCAGAGGAAGATCGCCCCCATTTCTCTTTGACCCTCTGTGTCTCTGTGACTCCGTGGTAAATAAATTAACCACCAAGACACAAAGACACAAAGACACAGAGAAAGGTTCAAGGTGAGTCCAAACAGCTATCTTCAACTCTCCTGGGCCAGGGAGCGGACAATGTCAATCTTGCCGATGATGCCGATCAGTTTGCCATCCTCCACCACTGGCAGGGTGTGCACCTTTTTGGCGGCCATTAAGGTAGCGATCTCGTCCACTGGTAAGTCCCCGGTGATGGTGATCGGCCTGGTGGTCATGATATCAGCTACGGTGCTGCCCAGCAACTTTTCCAGCTTCTTTTTGAATTTTGCCGGGGTTTCCAAAAAGATATGGGCGTCCAGGATAGTAATCACGTGCGGCAGGTCGAACTTCTTGGCCCGATCAATCAGGTCGCTCTGGGTCGCCACCCCGATTACCTGCCCCTCCTCATTGACTACCGGAACGCCGCTGATCCGGCTGTCGGCCAGCAAGCGCGCCAGTTCCAGCACCGAGGCCTGGGGAGCAATGGTAATCACCTCCTGGGTCATGATATCACACGCCTGTAACATACCTCCTCCTCGACTTCGGGCAGTTGGCCCGCGGCAAACTCTTTGATAACTTCCGGCAATTCTTCGAGCAACTCCCCGGCCAACAGGCCGCAGTCGCCCTGCCAATCGGCCCGCTGGTCCGCGGCTAGGCCATGTAGATAAACCCCTAGCCGGGCGGCATCGAAAGGCTCCAGACCTTGGGCTAAAAATCCTCCGATCATGCCGGTCAGGACATCACCGGTACCGCCGGAAGCCAGAGCGGGATTGCCGGTAGGATTAATACTCACCCGCCCCTCAGGGTCGGCGACCACGGTCTGCGCGCCTTTAAGCACCACGATCACCTTATAACGCTGGGCCAGGGCCTGGGCCTGTTCCAGACGCTCAGCCTGAATCTCCCTGGTCGATTTATCCACCAGCCGGGACATCTCCCCCGGATGCGGGGTCAAAATGATCGGCCCCGCGGCCTGTTCCAGACAGGTCAAGTCTTCGGCCAGAGCATTGAGGCCATCAGCATCGATGACCAGCGGCATCGAGGCCCGGCGCACGATTTCGCGCACCAGTTGCCCGGTTTCGGGGTGAGTGCCCAACCCGGGTCCCAAGGCGATGGCGGATTTGCCGGTCCAAAAGGCTGCCAGCGGAGCCAGGGCCGCAGTGCCGAGAGCGCGTGTCCCAGGAGCCTCAGGCAGCGGCAAGGTCATGGCCTCGGTTAGTTTGATTTCCAAAATATCGTTAAGACTGGCCGGAACCCCGGCGGTAACCAGACCCGCCCCGACCCGGAGGCCGGCCAAGGCGGTCAGCGTCGCCGCGCCGGTCTTGCCTTCGGATCCGGCCAGCACCAGCAGGTGGCCATAAGTGCCTTTGTGGCTGGCAAAGGGCCGGGGCGGCAGCAATATTCGCATTGCCTGGGCCTCGGCCAGCTCAATCGGCATGGTCTCAGCCAGATTGGGTGGAATACTGATATCCACCTGCCAGAGGCGGCCGACATGATCTCGACCCGGAGGCAAGATCTGCCCCAGTTTGGGCCAGCCATAGGTCACAGTGACTTCCGCCACCACCGCGGCGCCCAGGGCCTGACCGCTATCGGCGCATAAGCCGGAGGGGAAATCTACCGCTAAAACCGGTACCGGTAGATTATTGAGCATCTCGATTACCTGGCGGTAGAGGCCTCCTACTTCGGCATTGAGACCGGTGCCGAATATGGCGTCAACAATCAGATCAGACCCATAAAGGGTGTCGAGGTGAGAGGTCAACTCGGTTTCGGTAGTCACTTCGGTGACGTCCACCCCGATCTGTTCCAAGATCTGTAAATTGGTAAGCGCATCACCGCGTATCCGGGTCTTTTCGCCCAGCGCCAGAACCTGCACCGCCAGGCCCTCGTGCGCCAGATAACGGGCCACCACAAAGCCGTCGCCGCCGTTATTGCCTCGACCGGCGATAACGGTCACCAGTCCGGTGAGATCGGGGAACTCCCGACGCAAGATTTGATAAGTGGTGCGCCCGGCGTTTTCCATTAAGACGATGGAAGGAATACCGATAGCTTCGATGGCCTGCCGATCCAGTTGCCGCATCTGATCCGCGGTCAGTAGTTTCATGGTTGCTCGTTCCCGACCTCCTCGATATTCCTGAGAATCCCGCACTCTCAGCCCTGACCGCCAAACTGCCCTTAGTTTCAGCCGGAGCCGGATCTAGACGCTCTCAGGATTTTGGTTAAAACATAGCACAATTGAAGCACTAGGCCAAGATCATTAACTTCTGGTTCGGGGTTTTTGGGCTTCGATTAAAATAATATAAAATATTCAGGGGCTAACATGGTAATTGATCATATCTGACCTAACCTGAGGTTTCGAATTACTGACCCATGTACCTCTCCCCTCCCCTGCCCCCTGGTTTTTCTGGTTTGGCCGACTGCTCTACTCCGGTTTAAATTGAGGATAATCTTATTGACTCTTGTCCATCAGACTGTTAAATTTAAAAATGGTTGATAATAAGAAAACTTAGGTAGGCTCAAGCTGGGGCCCAGACAACATTGATTGCTATTATTGATTACCAGGCGGGGAACCTGGCCAGTGTAAAACGATCACTGCAGGCCCTGAAGGCTGAGGCCGTGGTCACCCAGGACCCGGCGGTGGTGGTTCGGGCCGCGCGGCTTATTTTTCCCGGCGTCGGGGCTGCGGGTCAAGCCATGGCCAATTTGAAACGGCTGGGGCTGGATCAAGCACTGCATCAGGCTTTTGCCGCCGGAACGCCGATATTGGGCATCTGTCTGGGGGCCCAGATCATCCTGGAGTACAGTGAAGAAAATCAGGTCCATTGTCTGGGGTTGATTCCCGGTCGGGTCCAGGCGTTGACCGGCATCAACCCGGAAGTTCCTGGTGAACCCCTCAAGATTCCCCACATGGGCTGGAACGAAGTTGATTTTGTCCGTCCCCATCCGGTCTTTCAGGGTTTACCGGACCAGGTCGAATTCTACTTTGTACATAGTTATTATCCGGTCCCGGCCCAGGCTCAGTGGGTTCTGGGGATTACTACCCATGGTGAGCAGTTTCCCAGCGCCCTGGGGGCCGGCAACCTGGTGGCCACCCAGTTCCACCCGGAAAAAAGCGGGCGGTTTGGTCTGATAGTGTTACAGAATTTCCTAAGCTGGGACGGGAAATGTTAAGCAAACGCATTATCCCTTGCCTGGACGTCAAAGATGGCCGGACCACCAAGGGGATTAAATTCAAGAATAATATTGATATCGGCAACCCGGTGGACATGGCCCGCTTCTATTATGAAGCCGGAGCCGACGAAATCGTCTTCTATGACATCACCGCCTCCAGTGATCGCCGGGAGATCATGATCGAGGTGGTGTACCGGGTAGCCCAAGAAATTTTTATACCGTTCTCAGTCGGGGGTGGCATCCGCTCGCTGGCGGATATGCGGGCGGTGCTGTTGGCCGGAGCCGAAAAGGTCAGCATCAATTCCGCGGCCGTCCTCGAGCCTAAATTAATTCAGGAAGGAGCTAGATCATTCGGAAGTCAGTGTATAGTCTTGGGAATGGATGTGAAACAGGTGGCCCAATCGGAAAAAATTCCCTCTGGTTATGAAGTGGTAATTAATGGCGGGCGTACCCCGATGGGCCTCGATGCCCTATGGTGGGCGCAAGAAGCGGTAAGCCTGGGGGCTGGCGAGATCTGTCTCAATTCTATCGATGCCGATGGCACGCAGGCAGGATATGAGCTTTATCTGACCCGCCTGATTTCAACGGCGGTGTCCGTGCCGGTCATTGCCTCCGGCGGTGCCGGAACCCCCGCCCACCTTTACGAGGTATTGACCCGGGGCGCCGCGGACGCGGCCTTGATCGCTTCTATGGTGCATTATAACCTGTACACCATCAGGGAGCTAAAAGAATACCTGAATCAGCGGAGAGTCAAGGTTCGGCTTTCTTGGTAACCATCGACCATCCCAGGGAGTTAAATTCTACTCATGATCACTAAAGAAACCATTTTAGAAAAAGAAGAACCCGATGTCTTAGAAGACCTCACCATTATCGACGAGGACCGCGCCGAGACCGAAGTGGAGCCGGAAGTTGAGGGGTCACTGATTGAACTCGATCCCTTGCAGCGTTACCTGGCGGAAATCAATCGCTATCCGCTGCTCCATCCCGATGAAGAAAAAAGATTGGCCAAAGATTATACGGAGACCGGCAACCCGGATGCGGCTTATCAGTTGATCACTGCCAATCTGCGCTTGGTAGTTAAGATCGCCCTGGACTTTCAGCGCTATTGGACCAAAAATCTATTGGACCTGATTCAAGAAGGCAATATTGGGCTGATGCAAGCGGTCAAAAAATTTGATCCCTACCGGGGGATCAAACTATCCTATTATGCCTCTTTCTGGATTAAGGCTTACATCCTCAAATTTATTATGGATAACTGGAAGTTGGTCAAAATCGGCACAACCCAAGCCCAGCGTAAGCTATTCTATAATCTTCGCAAAGAAAAGGAAAAACTCGAATCCCAGGGTTTTACCCCCGGTCCCAAATTGCTGGCCCAGCGTCTCAAGGTGAAAGAACAAGAGATCATCGAGATGGACGAACGGCTGGGAGGCTGGGAACTATCGCTAGATGCACCGCTCAGAGAGGATTCCGAGGAGTTGCACAAGAATTTTTTGGCAACTCCCGAGGCCTCGGCGGAAGATCATCTGGCCCGGCAGGAGATGAAAAACATCTTTCAGGACAAGCTCAAAGAATTTCGTCTCACCCTAAAAGATAAGGAGAAAGACATCTTAGACCTGCGTTTGCTGGCCGAAAAGCCTCTGACGCTTCAGGAGATCGGGGCCCGACACCACATTTCGCGGGAACGGGTCCGCCAGATTGAGGAGCGTCTGCTTAATAAATTGCGTCAATTCATGCAGGACGAGATCTCGGATTTTAGCACTTATCAGTCACTGGTCACAGATCCGGGCTAAGTCCAGCTCTAGGACCCTAATTAGTTTTCATCCGGAAACTCCCCCGCCCCGGTGGGAGGGGGTTGGGGGGAGGGGGCATAAATTACAATATATTGAGATGATATGATATTTTTCACCCCCACCCTAAACCTCTCCCATCAAGGAAGAGGAGAACAGTGGGTTGCCGGATGGACCCTAATTAGCTGGAACCGGTGTCGGAAAGGCGCGGCCAGGGCACCATAACCAGATAGGAAAGCAATAAACCAAAGTTAAAAAGGTTATCAGGATGACATTTAAGGCCAGACGGTGCCTAGTTTTTGCCGTGGGAGGGCTGGCTATAGCTCTGGTTGTTGGTCTGGGGGGATGCCACCGCCAGGTTCCAGTTACGCCCGACTCTTCCCTGTCGGACCGCGGTCCCTCTCCAGAAACCTCTAAGGATCAGGCTTATTTTCATTATTTGCAGGCCCAGTGGTATCTGTTCAACTCCGAGCTGGAACCGGCGATCACCGCATACCAACAAGCCATAACCCATGATCCCCACTCGGCGGTATTGGAAACCGAGCTTGCGGCCCTCTATCTGCGCCAGGGCGAGGTCAAGGAAGCCCTGACCCATGTGGAAAAAGCCATCACCTTAGACCCCAATTACCTGGAGGCGCATCAGATTCTGGGCGGATTGCGGGCCGGGCTGAACCAGTTAAAAGAAGCTACCACCGAATACGAAAAGATCATTAAACTTGACCCGGATAATCAAGAAGCCTATTATTTCTTAGCCACCCTCTACGCCCAGCAAGGAGATTTTGCCAAAGCTACCCATATCCTCAAGGATTTATTAAAAAAGAATCCTGACTCACCCTTGGCTCACTATTATCTGGGCAAGATCTATCTGGAACTCGGTCAATTAGAACCTGCCAAAGATGAGTTCCAGCAGGCCTTAACCCAGCGGCCGGATTTTATACTGCCGATGTTTGACCTGGCGCTAGTCTATGAACGGGAAGAGAATTTTAGCCAGGCCATTACCACATATCGCCGCATATTGAAAAGATATCCTAATAATATTAGTGGCTTGGCCAATTTAGGACGGCTATATTTGATGTTGGACCGCTATTCCGATGCCATGCAGATCTTTACTAAAATAAAAAACTTAGAAAGTAATGATCCCAGCATCAGATTTAAAATCGGGTTGATTCTTTTGGAACAGAAACAATATGATGAGGCGATTCGCGAGTTTCGGGGGTTGCTGGTAACCCGGCAAGGTTCCGATCAGGCCCGCTATTTTCTGGCCGCCAGTTTAGAAGCCAAAGGTAATCTGGACGCCGCCTATCGGGAATATCAACAGGTACACTATAGTTCCGACAGTTATATTCCCTCGCGTATACGGCTGGCCCATCTGTTGGCCCGACAGAAGCGGTTCCAGGATGGTATAAAACTTGTTGAAGATACCCTCTCGCAAGCCCCGGACCAGGGTGAATTATATATCGCCCTGGCCGGCCTGTATGAGGGTCAGAAGCAATATTCCAGGGCTATTGAGGCCTTACAGCAGGCCCTGAAGACTTCCGTCAACCCCTCCGAAGTTTACTTTCGCCTGGCCGTGATATATGACAAACAGAAAAATCGGGCCGAAAGTCTGCGCCAGATTAACAAGGTGCTGGAATTGGACCCCAAAAATCCCGACGCCTTGAATTTTGCCGGATACATGTATGCCGAACAGGGGATCAATCTAGATGAGGCCGAAAAATTAATCCTGCAGGCCCTGGAGGCGGAACCCGAGGCTGGCTATATCATTGATAGTCTGGGGTGGGTCTATTTCAAAAAAGGACTTTATGATAAGGCCATCCTGCATTTAGAAAAGGCTCACCGCAAAATGCCCGAGGATTGCACCATTGCCGAACACCTAGGTGATGCCTATGTAAAGAAACAACTCTATCGCAAGGCTCTGCAGATCTACAAACGGGCTTTGCAGCTGGAGTGGAACAGAACGTCAAATTTATCAAAAATAGAAAACTCAACGATACCGACGGCAAAACGGGGATAAACCCCGTGCTCAAAACAATCTACCAAAAAGGCAAGGCCAAAGA
>JAQVHY010000179.1 GCA_028695935.1 Desulfobacca sp. | reverse complement strand
GAAGAGGACAAAGGCGATGGCAAAAACGCACAGGCCGAAGTAGCCGATATAAGAACTTAATTTGACCTTGCCGGCAGTCAGTCAGGGAATTAGGTAAGCCCCGGATATGCTGCCGATGGCCAAGGCCGCGCCCAGGGGCAGCACCAGGCGTCCCATGCGATAATAATTGATCGAAGAGATCAGGGCGGATAGACCTACCAGGTATTGGTTGGAAACCCGGATGGTGTCAGTAATTAACTTGTTCATGGTCGGGTTGGTGTCTTTGAAGGTATCGCCAAAGGCCCGCAAGCCGAATACGGTAATATGGCCCACCCCGGCCATGATGCCGCCAAAGGCCCCGACCGTAGAAAAGATCCAGCCTACCCAGATGCCCCACAGGATGCACCAGACCCATAATGGCCGAGGGGCCCCGGGTATCCCCAAAATTCCTTGAGGAGCATCGGGATTAATCTGCCCGGTTGCCGTCCCCGTCGGAGTCTGGGCTATGGCATCGGCCACTTTGCCGGCCTCGGCCGGAGAAGCCAGGGTCATACCGGTCAGAACCACAAGTAGGGCTAGGCACCCGATGACAAATAGATATTTCTTGTTCATCAACACCTCCTTCTAATAATATTTTTAATAACTTAATCAATAATTTTAAAAAGCTATATTATAGAATAGCAAGATGCATGCCTTATACCCTACTCTTACCGCCTACGGTCCTGATAATTACGCGCCATTTAAATCAACGACATTTATGCAAAATTTAAGGACCTGGAAAACATGGTGTTGAAAATCCCTGATTTTTAAGATATAGATAATGTTAAGGTTAACGTTATTGTTAATTTACTTAACAAACAATTAACTTAATTTTTATTAATAATCAGGAGGGAGAGGTGGGATCAGATGATAGGGTAGGGACCTACGATAAATTTTGGGAAAAGGTGATTAACACCATGATGGAGGGTGTGGTAGTAGTCGATCCCAAAGGCACCATCCTCTCCGTTAACCAGGCCATGGAGGAGATTATCGGCTACCCGGCCCAAGAACTTATCGGCAATTCTTGCGCCATTATCAGGTCTGACGCCTGCTTTGAGAATCTCACTCCAGGACTGGGCAAACAGTGTGAGCTTTTCCGGATTGGTTTAATCCGCCGGCGCAAATGCATCGTGGCCAAAAAGGATGGCAGTTTAGTGCATCTGTTAAAAAATGCCGCCCTGTTAAAGAGAAAAAATGGTGAAATTTTAGGGGGAGTGGCGACTTTTACCGACATTAGCGAAGTGGTCGCCAAAGAACGGGTGATCTCCCGGCTGCGGCGAGAACTCAACCGGGAGGATGGCTTCCAGGGTATTTTAGGCAAGTCTCCGGTGATGGTCAAGTTGTTCGCCCTTATTTCTAGTGTAGCGCAGTCGGAAGCCCCGGTAATTATTTATGGCGAAAGCGGCACCGGCAAGGAGCTGGTGGCTACCGCCATTCATCGGCTCAGTCCGCGCCGCCAGGGGCCGTTCATCAAGGTGAATAGTGCGGCGCTGCACGAATCACTGTTGGAAAGCGAACTTTTTGGGCATGTCAAGGGGGCCTTTACGGGCGCTGATCGGGCCCGGATCGGACGTTTCGAAGCCGCGCATCAAGGAGATATTTTTTTGGATGAGGTGGGGGATCTGCCTCTGGCCACCCAGGCGAAGCTACTGCGCGTCTTACAAGAAAAGATCATCGAAAGGGTGGGGGACCAGAAACCGATCCCGGTGGATATCAGGGTAATCACCGCCACCAATAAGGATCTGCACCAGTCTATCGCCCAAGGTCGGTTTCGCGAAGATTTGTTCTATCGCATTAATGTGATCCCGGTGCATCTGCCGCCGCTGCGGGAACGCGGGGAGGATATTCCTTTACTGGTAGATGCCTTTATCGAACGACTGCGGCTGAAAACGTCTAAGCCCATTAACGGCATCAGCAACTCAGCATTGGAACTGCTCTTGAATTATAGCTGGCCCGGCAACGTCCGGGAATTGATCAACACCATGGAATACGGTTTTGTTTTATGTCAACAAGGGACTCTGCAGCCGGAACATTTACCCCTGCAGATCTACCCCAAACCGGCTTCCAAGCCAAAGATTGACAAACGTGAGCCTAGTCGGGATAAAGCCAGGGAGCGGCAACTATTGTTGGAAGCGATCAAAAAAGCGGGCGGCAAAAAAACCGAGGCGGCTCGCATCCTGGGGGTAAGTCGGGTCACCTTATGGAAGTGGTTAAAAAACCATAACATTCAGATTGAGGGGATGAACAGCGTTTAACTTGGCATTAGCATTGCTAGACGAAACGACTAAACTAGAAATCGTTTATTTCAATACCTAAAGTTAAACGTTGTCTTTTGATAATTTGGTTGGAGAAAGCTCAATACTCGGCTGAGAAGCGCGGTTGAGGAGGATTGCATGCTTGGACGGTGGATAATTATGATACTGGTCTTGGCCGGAGCCCTGGTGGGCTGTGGCGAGGATGAACCGGTTAAAAAGATTGATCTGACGGAACGAGAGGAGGTTACGGTTTACCGGCCGGAGAATGCCATCACCTATGCCTACTTACCCCAGTACACCCATACGGTGTCTTATGAGCGACATCATCTGGTGATAGAATATCTGGGTCGCACCACTGGACTGACCATCCGCCAGGTCTTTCCCGACACCTTTGATGAACACATGAACATGGTGGGACGTGGCCTGATTGACCTCACCTTCAGCAATCCCTTCATTTACGTCAAGCTCGCTGACCGTTATGGGACGCGGGCCTTTGCCCGGATTGTTGAACCTCAGGGCCAGGAGTATTTTAGAGGCCAAATCATCTGCCGGGCCGACAACCCCAACATCAGAACCCTGGCAGACTTGAAAGGCAAGCGTCTGATTGCCGTAGACCCGACTTCCGCCGGAGGCTTTCTTTATCCCTGGGGCTGGATTTTGGAAAATGGCCTCCGCAAAGAGGATTTTGCCGAAATCGCCTTTGCGCCGGGTCCGGGTGGCAAGCAAGAGAAGGTGGTCATGGCAGTGTATTCCGGGAAATATGATGTCGGTACTATCCGAGAGGGCACCCTTGATATCCTGGCGACGAGGATTGACCTTAAAAAAATTAGGATACTGGCCTATTCGCGCTGGTATCCTGGGTGGGTTTATGCGGCCCGACGCGGGCTAAATCCGGATGTAGTTGAAAAAATCAAAAAGGCCCTGTTGGCTTTAAATATTAATAATCCAGAACATAAAGCTATACTGGAAAAAGCTGGCTTTATTGGCATAATCCCTGCTCAGGACGCAGAATTTAACCCGGTGCGGCGACTGGCCGAGATAGTGGAAGCGGGTGGCAAGCCATGAGCTTTAAATTGGCTTACCACGGCTGATTAAAGAGGGAGATATGTCCTCAAGAAGCCGTAGAGGTAGGAATTATGCGGGTCTTAACCAGGTTATCGTTCCGCAGTAAAATCATTTTGGGGATTACCGCGGTCGTTCTGGCCTTTGGGTTGCTGTCGGCCCTGTTTGTGAGCAATGTTGCCACCCGGGCCATGCTCGGCGAAATCAAAAAGCGGGGCCTGACCTTAGGGCTGAGCCTGGCCTCCCGCGTCGTCGACCCGATGCTGGCGTTGGATTTTCTCCGCCTGAAAAATATGGTGGACGAAGTTAAAGAGTCTAGTGACGACATTGTCTATGCCTTTGTGCAGGAGAGAAATGGGCAGGTATTGTCCCACACCTACAAAATGGGGTTCCCGGTAGAACTCAAAGCGGCTAATCAGGTGCCTTTAGGCCAAACTCAGCATATTCAACTGTTGGATATTGGTGAGGAGCGGGTGTACGATTTTGCCTTACCAGTAACCATCGGCTATGAGCGTTTGGGCACGGTGCGTTTAGGTCTGTCTCAGGTTAAGGCCCAGGCCGCGGTGCACAGACTATTGTTTATTATCTTTGGCATCACGGCCGGGGTTGCCCTAGTGGCGGTGGTGATGGGAACGCTGTTTGCCCGAACCGTAACCCGACGTTTAAATGTCCTACAACAATCGGTGGAGGAGATCGTCAAAGGCAACCTGGATTTTCAGACCGGGCCCCAGCTTAAGCGTAACT
>JAQVHY010000178.1 GCA_028695935.1 Desulfobacca sp. | reverse complement strand
GCGACGGTCTGTGTCTGTACCAGCCCGGCATCGAGGACTTGGGCGGCGATCCAGCCCATGACCTGCTCTCCCAGGTGGAGGTGGTCCTGCGGGAGATTCACAAGACCGTGAGCGGACAGTTCATCTCCTCTAATCCCGAAAACCGCCAATATTACCTTGATCTGAAGAAAACCGATGACTTCGACGCCCTGATTGAAAATCGCACCGAGGGCCTGGATAATTCTCAGTTAGACCGCTACTACTACGAAGCCCTGAAACGGGTTATGGAATGCATCGACCAGACTTACATCACCGGCTATAAGATCTGGGAGCATGAATTGGAGTGGCTAGAGCGCAAGGCCGCACGTCAGGGATATCTTTTTTTCGGCGCCCCTAACGAGCGCTCTACAGCAGTCCCTCCCCGGGACTTCTATCTTTATTTCATTCAGCCTTTTGATACGCCGCATTTTAAAGATGAGAAGAAGTCAGACGAACTCTTCCTGCGCCTGGCAAACACCGATGAGTCTTTTCAGAACTCACTTAAGAACTACGCCGCGGCCTTAGACCTGGCATCCACCGCGTCAGGACATGCCAAGTCCACCTATGAGGCCAAGGCCGCAGGCTTCCTTCGGGACTTAGTTCAGTGGCTGCAAAAGAACATGACGACGGCGTTTGAGGTCACCTATCAGGGGCGGACCAAGATGCTGACCGAGTGGGCTAAGGGTAAGTCGATCCGCGAGCTTTCCGGCCTTGCCTCCCATGAGCGCATTAATTTCCGCGACCTGGTGAATACCATCGCCGGCATCTGTCTTGGACCTCATTTTCAGGATCAGGCTCCCGATTACCCCTGTTTCTCGCTACTCATTACTGGAGCCAACCGGGCCCAGGCAGCCCAGGACGCGTTACGGGCCATCGCCGGGCAAAACCGGACAAAGCAAGCCACCGCGGTATTAGATGCCCTGGAACTGCTTGACGGCGACCGGCTTGATCCCTATCGGTCCAAATACGCCGAATATATCCTTGAAATGGTGAAAAAGAAAGGCCACGGCCAGGTGGTCAACCGTTCGGAGCTCATCCAGGACGTCTTCGGGGTGGAATATCTGGCTCCCCAGACCTTGCGTCTGGAACCGGAATTGGCCGTGGTGGTCCTGGCGGCGATAGTTTATTCCGGCGAGCTGGTGCTGGCCATTCCCGGAAAAAAGTTCGACGCCACCGGTCTAAGTCAATTGGCGGGAACCAGCGTTGATGAGCTGATCCAATTCAAGCATATTGAGCGACCCAAAGACTGGAACTTGCCAGCACTCAAGGCCTTGTTTGAATTGCTGGACTTGGCTCCGGGTCTGGCTCAGGAAGTCACCCAAATGAAAGAAGGACCGGTCCAGCAGCTTCAGAAGGCCATCATGGCAAAGGTGGAAAGGCTGGTGCTCGCCCAGCAGAATCTACAAACCGGCCTGTACTTCTGGGGCCGTGAATTGCTCCCCGAAGACGAAATCCAAAAGATGCGCGATAGGCTGGACGAGACCAAGACCTTCCTGGAATCACTTCAAGCCTACAACTCGCCCGGCAAACTTAAGAACTTGCGCTACGATGCCCAGGAGGTTAGTGGTCATCAAACCGGACTCCAGACCCTGGCACAAATCGAGTCCTTACAGGCATTAGTGACCGACCGGGGAACTATGACCGCTTATCTTGCCACCGCCGAGGCGGTCTTACCTGCCGACCATGAATTGATTACCAAAATAAAGGCGGCCCGTGAGGAGATTAGTGGTCAGATCAGTGATCCAGCCCGGCGCGGCACCCCGACCTTCCGCCCAGAGACTCAGCGCCGATTAACCGATCTTAAGAAAGCCTATGTCATTGAGTATCTTAGATTACACACCCGGGCACGCCTGGGCGCCAATGAAGACCAGCGCAAGGTTCAACTCATGGGGGATGACCGTCTCCAGGTTTTGCAAAAACTCGCCACTATCGACCTCATGCCCCGGCAGCACTTGATCGATTTCCAGGACCGGCTGGCAGGCCTGCAAAGCTGCTTCGCCCTCACCGAGAAGGAGATGGACGCTTCTCCCCTATGCCCACAATGCAGTTACAAACCTAGTGCCGAGCATACTACGGCACCGCCCAGTATAGTGCTTGACCGCATGGACGACGAACTCGACAACTTGGTGGACAATTGGACCCAGACTCTCCTTGGCAACCTGGAAGACCCCACTACCAAGAGCAATCTGGACCTGCTGAAGCCTGAACGCCGAAAGTTAGTGGATAACTTTATCAAGGGGCGATCACTGCCTGATAAACTGGATCAGGAATTTATCCTGGCCTTAAAAGAAGTTCTCTCCGGGCTGCTCAAGGTCGAGATCAAGACCGCCGATCTCCGGGCCGCACTGCTTAAAGGCGGCTCTCCGGCCACACCGGTTGAGATGAGAAAGCGCTTTGATGATTATCTGGCAGAGCGCACCAAAGGCAAAGAACCCGGTAAGGTCAGGATTGTTTTGGAATAGCCATGCGCACTATCGACGAGATCCGCCAATCGCTTGACGACCTGAACTGCCATCCCGCAGACGATCTTGAAGACCAGGATCTTGATTTCAAAGAATGGAATCCCCACAGCATGAAGGATGCCGTGGCCATGGTCGTCGAAATGGCAATATGCATGGCCAATGGTGGAGGCGGGACAGTGGTTTTCGGAGTAAATGATAAGGCGGTAGGACGTTCCTTGGCCATTCAGGGCGTTCCTCCCGAAGTGGATGTTAATCGACTTAAAAAGGCAGTCTACGACTCCACCGACCCAAAGCTGACTCCGGTTTTTGAAGAGCTGTTGGTCCCGGAGGGCGCGGGGCGGTTACTCGTCATGCAGGTCTACCCTGGTATTCCTCCTTATACGGACACCGCTGGCAAAGGCAAGGTCCGGATTGGCAAGGATTGTCAGCCCCTGACCGGCACCCTGCGGCGCCGCATTATGGTGGAGACTGGGGAAACCGATTATACTGCTAAGATAGTGGACGATATCCCCCAAAAGCTGATTTCTCCCGCCGCGATCGAGCGCCTGCGCGATGCCGCCCGTAAAGAAAAAGGGCCAGAGGAGCTTCTACGCCTTAGCGATGACGATCTTCTTTCTCAAATTGGCGTTGTTCGAGTCGGGAAACTAACCCGGGCTGGCGTATTGCTGGCCGGCTCCGAAGCTGCGATCCACCATCACCTCCCCGGGTATATCTGGACCCATCTACGATTGCAAACCGACACGCGCTACACCGACCGTGCCGATGGACGAGATGCCCTACCGGTTGCCCTTTTTAGGTTGCTGGATCGAATTAATGCCGACAACCCCATCACCACCCTGGAACACGGCATGTTCCATTTCGAGTATCGCACTTATCCGGAAATCGCCTTACGTGAGGCCCTGTTAAACGCTCTCTGTCACGCTGACTTCCGCCTGGCCGGTCCTATCTTAGTCAAGCAATTCCCGGACCGCCTGGAAATCAGCAACCCCGGTGGATTCATCGCCGGCATCACCCCGGAAAATATCCTCCATCGCCAACCGGCAGCCCGCAACCCCCTCTTGGTCGATGCCTTGGCCAAACTGCGTTTAGTCAACCGGAGCAATCTCGGTATTAGCCGAATGTTCGAGGCGCTCCTGATTGAAGGCAAGGAACCGCCCATAATTCAAGAAATTGGGGAATCAGTCAGCGTAACCTTTCAGCGTCGAGACTTCTCTAGGGATTTTCGACTATTTGTGGCTGAAGAAGATCGGGCCGGTCGCATCCTTACCGTGGATCACCTTCTTATGCTCCAACATCTTTTACATCATCCTGAGATAGACACTGTCACTGCTGCCCACACCTGTCAGCGCCCGGAATCAAAGGTTCGAGACATTTTGACCGAGATGGAGCAGCGGCTTGCTTATCTTGAACGTGGCGGGGCTGGTCGCGGCACCTACTGGACCCTCCGCCCGGAAGTCCACCGCCGCTTGGCCGGACCCGGCTACCCCGAACGCGACCGTCGCATTGATTGGGAAGCGGCCAAGACCAGGATTTTGAGTGTGCTTATGGAACGGGCCAGGCGGGGTGAACCAGGTATCTCGAATGCGGAAATCCGGCAGATAACCCACTATGACC
>JAQVHY010000066.1 GCA_028695935.1 Desulfobacca sp. | reverse complement strand
CCGGCCATTCGATGCCGGCATAGACGTCTTCGGTATTTTCCCGAAACACCACCATGTTAACCTTTTCCGGCGCTTTCAAGGGGCTGGGGGCCCCAGGATAATAGAGCACCGGGCGGATACAGGCATAGAGGTCCAATACCTGCCGCAGCGTCACATTAAGTGAGCGAAAACCGCCGCCCACCGGGGTGGTCAGCGGGCCTTTGAGGGCGACCAGATATTCCTGGATGGCGGCAATCGATTCCTGGGGGAGGTATTCGCTGCCTTGTTGAAAGGCCTTCTCCCCGGCCAGGATTTCCCGCCAGACAATCCGGCGCTGATCGCCATAGGCCTTGGACACCGCGGCATCCAAGACCCGGACGGTGGCCCGCCAGATATCGGGTCCGGTGCCGTCTCCCTCAATATACAAAACAATGGGGCAATTCGGAACCTGGAGTTGCCCGTCATTAGTTATGGTCAGTTTCTGACCCTCAACCGGATCTGGCATATTCATAAACGCGACTCTTCCTTTGCTATAAATAAGATTATGGCTAGGGGCTACTAACTCAGGTTAATAACAACGGCTCCGGCCGGATGGTCATTTCCGGGGCCGGACCGATCACCTGGAGGACCTCGGGCGGAATTAGACTGGCAGCCAGACCCAACAGGGCATAGCCTCGGCCGGGGGGCAGTTCCAGACTCTCAGGCCGGGCCGCCGCCGGAATACTGAGCGCCCGCAACCCGGCATTACCGCCGATCGCCAGGCAGACCGCCGGGGCCCCCTCCGCATGGCGGGTCCAGAAAACTTTTAGGTCCGCGGGGGAACCACCCAGAGCGGTATTCCAGCCGATTAACATTTCCTCATCCCCCTCCGGGTATTGGATAGTCATTTCTGATCCCTGCCAGATCGGGGAGAGGATTACCAGCCGGGTTAAGGCCATGCCCGCCGGGACATTGGGGTTAGGTTCAACCCGGTAATCAATATACTTAATTGGCATGTACGGAAACCTCGACCAATACTTTTAAAACCCCTGGTTGCTGGGCATAAGCCAGGGCCGCCGGGGCCTGGGCCAGCGGGAAGACTTTGGAAATCAAGGGCCGGGGGTCAATTAAACCCTTTGCCAATAATCTTAGGGCCGGAGCAAACGGCCCACAGCGGGAACCGATAACCGTCACCTCCGGCACTACCAACATGGTCGGGTTGAATTCCAGGGCCTGCTGATAGGTGCTTTTTGCCACAATAGTACCTTGGGGCCGCACCGCCGCCACTGCCGTGTGCCAGCCCGAGGGCGAGCCGCTGGCCTCCACGACCAGATCAAAATCAGGGGGATAAGTTCCAAACTGTGCTGAGTTATCCAGCTCCGCCTGTCGATCGGCCTGATGCGTCATCACTCCTAAGTCGGCCACCAACGCCAATTTTTCCGGGTGTCGGCCCAGCAAGTGCAACTCGCAGCCGGTCAGCCGCAACACCAGGGCGCTGAGCAGCCCTAATTTACCGTCGCCAACGATGAGGACGCGGTAATCCGGGCCAACCGGCACCTGGGCCAAGATCTCCAGAGCCGCGGCCAACGGCTCGGTGAATACCGCCACTTCATCCGGCACCGAGGCCGGAACTTGGTGTAGATTAGCAAGGGGCAGGGTCAGATATTCGGCCAAGGCCCCATCCCGGCCATAAATCCCCAAGACCGTCCGGTGCTGGCAGTGTTTCGCCTGACCCCGTTGACAGCGAGGGCACCGGCCACAGCCGATATTGATTTCCCCTACCACCCGCTGGCCGATCCAGGCCGCGTCCGGGGCGGCTACTACCTGCCCGACAAATTCATGTCCCAGGATACCTTGGAAGTTTTTATAACCCCTGGTGATTTCCACATCGGTCTGACAGAGGCCCACCAGTTGCACTCGGATCAGGGCCTCGCCCACCGCGGGTTGAGGCCGCGGCACCTGGACCATACACACCTGGCCATCAAACCGCAGAGCATTCATTAACAATAGCTGCCTCCTGATCTGGCCGAGCCCCGCGGACCCGGCCCTAGAACGCCACTAAATTACTATAAAACTTTACTGGATCAGACACCAAGCCGGCGATTTTTATCCCCGGCGATTTTTCACTATTGCGGATGGCGTCAGCATCAACTAGGCGAGACTTGCTTGTTGCAGCCATTGCCAGGTGCGTTGCAAGCCCTCGCCGAAGCTGATTTGCGGTCGCCAGCCCAAAAGCGCGGTAATCCGCCGACAATCTAAAATATTAACCGGGACATCCAAAGGTCGGGCCGGCTGGAATTCTACCTGCGGGGTAGAGCCGGTGATTTCCTCAATAACCTCCAATAGCTCCAAGAGCGATAAGCCCACGCCGCTGCCCACGTTGAAAATCCGCACCCCATTTTCGGGCGGGCGATAGTGCATAACGCGATACAAGGCTCGGACCAGATCCCCCACATAAAGGTAATCCCGCACAATGCGGCCGTCTCCCCAGATGGCGATGGGTAACCCCTGGAGGGTGCGGTACAGAAACACCCCGACTGCGCCTAAAGGGCGGTTGAGATCCTGATCTTCACCGAAGGGATTGGCACCTCGCAGGATGACATATTCCTGACCGCGCGTCACTCGGAACAGCTCTAGATATTTTTCCACGGCCAACTTGGTAATACCATAGGAACAACGCGGCTCACAAGGATGATCTTCAGGAATGGGGATTTGCTGCGGGAGGCCATAAACCGTCCCCCCCGAAGACATAAAAATCACCTTCTTGATCCCGGCCTTAACACCGGACTCCAGGAGCCTGACGGTGGCGTAAAGATTATCCTGGATGTCGGCCCCGGGATCTTGGTTGGAAGTCTGGGGAATGGTATTCCAGGCGAGATGGTAGATAATATCTATGCCATCAAGGATTTCCGGATGTTGTGGAATATCTCGCATGTCCATCTGCACATATTCACTCTCCCGGATCCGGCCAGGTCTCAGGTCGACATTCCTGACCATATGCCCCCGTTGCTGCAACAGGTTCACCAGATGCGAGCCGATAAACCCCGAACCGCCTAAGACCAGGACATTTTCTTTGGGTTTCTTCACCATTGCAGGTTGATTCTCTCCCGTAATAATAGATCGCCGCGGGCTTAAATATTATGGCCTTAGTAGGTCAACCTAAACTCCCGGGCTATGCTTTGCTGACCGCCGGGGGGCCAATTGCCGGGTATAATCTGGTCTGTCCAGCAGTTCTGTTATCATGACCCTGTTTTGGCGGCTACCGTGGTCAGAGCCGCCAGGGTCTCGCGCGCGGTCCGTTCCCAACTAAGCCCGGCCACCGCCTTGACTGCGGCCTCAGCAATACAGGGGTCCTCGCGCCGATCCTGAAATTTAGCCAACGCTGCGGCCAGGCCCGGCACATCATCGGGCCGCGTCAGGATCTCCCCGTTTTCCCCTGGACTGATAAACTCAGCCGCACCGTTGGCGGCGGTAGTAACTACCGGCCGCCCGCAGGCCAGGGCTTCCAGCACCACATTGCTACAGGGATCATAGATCGTAGGGAGCGCCACTACCGCGGCCGCGGCATAAAACCGCTCTACCTGTGGCTGGGGTCCTAAAAACCGGACCTGGGAGCCCACGCCTAATTTCTGGGCCAGCCGCTGGTAAGGACCAGGATGTCCATTGCCCACCACTAGCAGCAAAACCTTAGAATCACGCAGACGGGCCAGGGTCTTGATTAAAAAAGCCAGTCCCTTGCGCTCAAAGCCGGAGCCGACAAATAGAACTATCGGCGGTAGCGGCGATAGACCCAATTCCTGACTCACTTTAGGGCGCAGGGTCTGAACGGCCTCCGGCGCAAACCGCTGCCGGTCGATGCCATTATAAATTACCCGGATTTTTTCCAAGGGCAATCCATAATGATTTAAAATCTCGCTCTTAACCTGCCAGGAATTGGCAATCACTAAACGCAAACGCTCGCTTTGGAACAGCCGCTTTTCCAATCCCAGCAGCAGCCGGTGAAAAGGATTGAGCACTAGGCCCAGTCTTTGCAGGATGCTAATATAGGGCCGGCGTCTAGCCAGCCACTCCCGGTGACAGCCGTCTCCGGCCCGGTAGACAT
Organism: Desulfobacca sp.; assembly: GCA_028695935.1. Lineage (GTDB taxonomy): Bacteria > Desulfobacterota > Desulfobaccia > Desulfobaccales > Desulfobaccaceae > Desulfobacca_B. The sequence continues at coordinate 14,032 of JAQVHY010000066.1, read as the reverse complement.
CTTGATATAAGGTGCGTTCCAGACTGTAAATAACCTCAAAATCGGCCTGATGCAACAGTATCCGGGTATTGCGGGCAAAACTCAACACCCGCCCCGCCTTACCGCCCCAGACCGGCACTTTCAGCCAACGCAGCCGACCCGCGGCCAAATATGGGTGCCACCGGGCTGGTAGGTCGGCCTGCCAGGAGGCCGATAAAATGGTCACCTCGTGTCCCTGGCGCAGGAATTCCTGGGTTAGGTAGGCCAGGGTGTTTTCCGCCCCGCCCCAGGCGGTAAAACGCTGGCGGATCAGGGCGATTTTCATGACCCCAGAATCTGCTCCACCCCGGCCAGGACCTCATCCGGAGTTAGTTCGGTCAGACAGCGGCTGATTTTAGACCCCTGGCAGCCATCCTGCCCACAGGGTTGGCAATCCCAGCCTTTTTTAATGACCACATGCCCCTCGCCCCAGGGCCGCCAGTTAAAATCACCGCTCGGACCGAACAGGGCCACGGTCGGGGTGTCGACCGCGGCGGCCAGATGCATGGGAGCACTGTCCACCCCCAGAAATAGCCGGGCGTAAGCGATCAATGCCCCCAGCTCTTTCAGGGATAGGCAACCGGCGAGGTTAATGGTTGGAACCGAGGCCTGTCGTACGATGTCAGCCACCAGGTCCAGTTCCCGGGCTTCCGGTGCCGCGGTCAGCACCACCGGTAGCTGATAGTTCCGTTCTAAAACTTCGATTACCGCGGCATAACCAGACGCGGTCCAACTCTTAAACAGCCAGCGCGCCCCAGGATGCACCAAGGCAAAGCCCCGATTTTTAAGATGATGTTTCTCCAGCAGTTCTCGCACCCGGTGGTCGACGGCGCCATTCCAATAAAATTTTAATCCATTATCTCCAGACTGGCACCCCAGGGCCTGGACCGCGGCCAGGTTCTGTTCCACGGTATGCCAGCGCACCGGCGGCCGGGGCAGGAGCAGGTTAAAGGCATAACGCCGCTGCCAACCGGGGCGCCCGGGGTAATCAAAACCAACACGTCGAGCCGCGGCGCTGAGCCAGGTATAGATGGCCCCCCGATCGCCCCCGGAGAGCTCCAGGACCAGATCAAAGCGCCGTTGCCGAAGTTCCCGGACAAAGCGGAGCGGCTCCCACCAATGCCGGGATTTGGAGTTCACGAGCAGCAATTCATCGATACTCGGGTTATCGGTCAGCATGGCCTCGGTACCCTGGCGCACCACCGCGCTGACCCGGCTATCAGGCCAGGCCTCTTTGAGGGCCGTAAACACCGGGGTGGTAAGCAGGACATCGCCGATATGCTTGAGCTTGATGACCAGGATGCGGTTAAAAATCATCTTCTCCCGAACTACCACGGCCTCGGGCGATCCCCCGCTCTGACTGCCGGATAAATTGCACCAGATACTCCACCTCGGGAGTAAGCGGCACCTCGGCCTCTACCCGTTTCACGGCCTCCGCCATATTCACCGACCGATAAAATAGTATCTTATAGGCCTGTCGTAAGGGTTGAATCTGTTGCCGTTGGAACCCGGCGCGGCGCAACCCTACCAGGTTGAGGCCGCACACCCTATGCGTCCCGTCCAGAAGGCAAAAGGGCGGTACATCCCGCGAGGTCCGGGAGCCGCCCCGCATCAGCGCCAGCCTCCCCACCCGGCAGAACTGGTGGATCAGGCAATTCGCCGAAATAAAGGCCTGATCTTCCACCGCCACATAACCGCCGATCAGCGCCCCATTGACCACAATAACGTGATTGCCCACTGACGAATTGTGCGCCATGTGACTCAAGGCCATGAGAAAATTATGGTTGCCGACCTGGGTGGCGCTGCCCGGCTTGGTGCCCCGGTGGATGGTGACGTATTCCCGGATGATGTTATGATCGCCGATAATGGTGTAACTTTCTTCGCCCTTAAAGGCATAATCCTGAGGTTCATGGCCGACGATGGCCCCGAAGGAAATCAGATTATGCTCACCAATCGTGGTATAAGGGCCGATATAGGCATGGGCCTGAATCCGGGTCCCGGTGCCGATCCGGGCCGGGCCGTCAATGATCACTCCGGGGCCGATCTCCACGTCCGCGGCCAATTCGACCTGGGGGCCGATGCGAGCCGTCGGGTCAATATTCATTCTACGCCCTCGGCTATCTGACTCTGCTGTCGTAATTCCCGCAGTTTGGCGTATTTTAAAAAATTATACATACTATACAGCACTGCCAGAGTATATCCGGCCCGGCCCTCCAGAAACCCTTTTTTGATAAAATAAAGATTGATAAAGGTCAACCAGGGTCGCCACAGGAGTTCCCCCCAGCGCGGCCGTCTATCCTGTTTGATCAGTTCCTGGGCCGCCAGGTGGGAATAGCGATCCATGCGCTGCACAAAATCGCTCAGACTGTTATACGTATAATGTTCCAGGGGCTGCTGTAGGGTGCCGACCGGACCGTCAACTTCCACCCCTTCGTGGACCTCGCGGTCAACAAAATGCCCCCGGCCGCGGCGGAACAGCCGGATGGTATAATCCGGATACCACCCCAGATGTTTGATCCATTGGCCACAGAAAAAATTTTTGCGGGCTACCTGATAGCCGTCTTGCGGGCCGTCAGCCCGGACATGCTCCAAAATTTCCTGCTGTAAGGCCGGGGGGACCCGCTCATCCGCATCCAGGCTCAGAACCCATTCCATCCGGGCCTGTTCCAGGGCTAGATTTTTATTGCGGGCAAATCCCTGCCAGGGGACGACAAGAATGCGGTCGGTAAAGGCCCGGGCCAGTTCCACGGTGCGATCGCGGCTTTGCGAGTCCACCACCACGATCTCGTCCGCCCACCTAACCGACTCCAGGCAGGCGACAATATTGGCCTCTTCATTTAAGGTAATTATGGTAACCGAAAGACGCGGCATCACTGTCAGGGCAATTTTTTGGCCTCATCAATGAGCATGATGGGAATATCGTCTTTGATCTCGTAGAGCAACTTACATTTCTCACAGATCAAGCCATCGCCGGTCTCATTGAGATGGACCTCCCCCTTACACTTGGGACAGGCCAGAATCTCCAGTAATTCTTTGCTGATTGCCATTTCGGTTCGAGTCCTTTAGCAAAATTTATGTAGGGTGCGTCCCACGCACCATATTAGGCGCGTAGGACGCGCCCTATGAAGGACACTTTTAATTCTGGTTCCCAAGCCAAGCTTGGGAACATGCCATTCAAATTCTGGGCAGCTTGCTCATACTCCAACCCGTCAGGTCTCATATTTTACCTCTGATCTCCGCCAAAATTTGTTGAACAGCCCTCAAAACCCCCTCCACCTCAATTCCCGTCATACACTCAGGGTTAGGGCAGCGCCGTCTAAAGCAGGGGCTGCAAGCGAGGCCCAGACGGACCACTTTATGGCCGTCGCCAAAGGGGCCGGTGCGCCAGGGCGCGGTGGGGCCGAACAGCGCTACCACCGGCGTGCCCAGGGCCGCAGCCAGATGCATGGGCCCGGTGTCGGTGGTCACCGCCAGATCTGCCTGTTGATAAAGCCGGGCCAATTCCAGCAGACTGGTGTGGCCGCTCAGGTCCAGGGCCGCGGTCTGCATCCGGGCTTTAATCCGGGCGATCAACGGGCGATCGCCAATCCCCCCGGTAAACACTACCCGCACCTGCCAGTCCCGTACCAGGCGATCGGCCAGCGCCGCAAAGCGCGCTTCCGGCCAATATTTGGTAGGCCAACGGGCGCCGGGATGCAAAACCGCTAACGGTCGGGAGCGATCTTCCCACAGCGGTGCCAGCCAGGGCCCGCTACCTTCCGTGAGAGGCAGCCGAAACCGCGGTGGGGCCGGCGCTGCCCCTAAATACTCGGCCAGGTGCAAATAGCGCCAGACCGCATGGGCCTCGCGCTCAAAGGGTGCCAAGCGCTCATTTAAGACCAGGTAGCTGCCTTCCCGGGTGCGGTCATAACCGACTTTGCGGGGGCTGCGGGCCAGGGCCACCCAGACCGCACTTTTCAGCAAACCCTGGACATCAATCACCAGGTCAAACTTAGTCTGACGCAGCCGCTTAATCAGTTGCGTTAATTGGCGCGCCGCGGTGGGCCAATCAAGGCCGTTCTTCCCGGCCTTTAACCAGGATTGCCGCCGGGACACCCAGACTTCATCGAGCGCCGGGTGGCCGATTAATAGCGGGGCCGCAGCCTCTTCCACCAGCCAGGTAATCCGGGCCTGGGAATAGGTGGCCCGCAAGGCCTCCAGGGTGGGCAGGGTATGGATGACGTCCCCCAGGGCGCTCAGTTTGACTAATAAAATCCGGGGGCTTGTGCCGTTATAAGGTTTCATTAACGAATTTCTGATTATGCCTTTAGCTCGTTAAAATTCATGCCCCCCTCCCCCCAACCCCCTCCCACCGTGGGGAGGGGGAGTTACTGCCCGGCATAAAATTTCATCAACAGATTTCTTATTATGCATCTAACCCAACCAAAAATATGGAGATTAATAAAATCCCCCCTGCCCCCCCTTTAGAAAAGGGGGGAACCTACCGCAACTACTTAAAAGGTCCCCTTTTATAAAGGGGGATTTAGGGGGATTTTAGCGGCGGTTTTCGGTTTTAACTCCTATCTGTTCATATTTACAATACATCTAATACAAAGTTTCCATTCAAATGCAACAAACTAATAAAATAACATATTGATTAAATTAATTATCTCAACAGAAAACCGAAAACCGAAAACAGTATAAGTGTACAAAACTTGATATTAATATTTTCCCACTTCGGCCAGGATCCAGCGGGCCGCGTCCCCCAAATCGGCGGCGATATAGACCGGCTCAGCCCGCCTGGGTCCTTGATAATATTCCAGTTCGCCCCGGCCATAACCGGTCAGCACCAGGATGCCCCGAGCCCCAGCATTGGCGGCCAGTTCGATATCAATATAGCGATCGCCGACCACGAACGACCGGCTGAGATCAATGTCCAACTCCTGGGCGGCCTGATGCAGCAGACCGGGGCGGGGTTTGCGACAGGTGCAGCCCTCATCCGGGCCATGCTGACAGACATAGATACCATCCAGGTAGGCCCCGCTCTGACGCAGTTCCTGTTGTAAATGTTGGTGAATCCGGTCCATCAGCGAGCTGGGGAAATAACCTCGGGCCACGCCGGACTGATTGGTAACCAACACCACCTTGATCCCGGCCTGATTAAGCCGGGCAATCGCGCCGACACTGCCGGGCAGTAGCTGGAAGCGGCTGGGATGGTTGATATAACCCATTTCTTCATTAATGGTGCCGTCGCGGTCCAAGAATACGGCGATGTTCATGTCGTCCTCGTCAGCCAGTTCCGAGCCGCGGCTACCACTTCAGTGACCGTGATCAGCTCCATGCAACGGTGGTCGGTAGGACATTCCCGCTTTAAACAGGGACTGCAAGGCACCGGATGCCGCAGCACCGTAGCCAGGGGCGTAAAGGGGCCGGTGCTGTCTAAATCGGTGGAGCCGAACAGGGCGACCAGCGGCACTCCCAAAGCCGCGGCCACGTGCATCAGCCCGGAATCATTGGTAATCAACAGGGCCAGATGCTTGATCACCGCCAGGGCGGTGCGGAGATCGGTGTCCCCCACCAGATTGACCGGCGGACGGCGCATCTGGTTGACGATCCGACCGGCGACCTCGGCATCGCCTGGCCCTCCCAACAGCACTAACTGGGCGGCAAATTCCCTCTGCAAATGATCGGCTACCGCGGCAAACCGCTCGGGATACCACTGTTTGGCAGTGCCGTAGGTGGCCCCGGGGCTGAGGCCGATGATTAACTGCCGGGAGTCAATACCTCTCTGGGTCAGCAAGTCTTGGGCCTGAACTAATTCCCGAACCTCCAGATAAAGCTTGGGAAAGGCCATCGGAACGCGCTTCCCAAACGCCCGCAGCAACCCCAGATGCCGATAAACCTGATGTAAATGGCCCAGCTTTTCCGGTCCCTTGATCACGGTAGTCAAGAGTGGGGTGCGGTATTCGGTATTATAGCCCACGCGCTGGGGAATGCCCGCGCCCCAAGCAACTAAGGCCGACTCAAAGGAATTAGGAAAGAGCAACGCTAAGTCGAACCGTCGGGCCCGTAATTGCTTGATTAACTGCCATCTGCCTTTATTATCCGGCCCCGCATAAGGGATAATCTCGGAAACCGCGGGATGCCCTTGAAACACCGGCGCCACCCGCGGCACCGCCAGCACCGCCATATGGGCCTGAGGGAACCGCGCCCGCAACCCACTTAGGGCTGGAAGGATCAGCACCGCGTCTCCCACCCAGTTGGTGGCCCGCACCAGCAGGCGTTGGGGTGGGGTCTCAGGTAGAGGCCGCCGCAAAACTACCGTAAGACTCTGCAGGGCGGCTGGAATGTCCTCCGGCCCTGCCCGTAGGCCCGCTTCCCGAATGGCTGCTAAGTTACCCAAACCTGTCCTGGTTAAAATTCTAGGCTGGACTCCCCTAACCGTATGGCATAACTATCTAACAATTCCACCTCCAGGCCCAGCACCAGCAAGGGCGGCGCTAGTTCCCAGCGTTCTCCCAACCGGGCCCAATCCTTCTCGGTGGTAATCAAGGCCTGGACGCCCAACTGTCGGCTTTGTCCGGCCAACCGGGTAAGATCCGTTATATCATAGGCATAGTGGTCCGGGAAGGGATGAAATTCGACTACCTTAGCTCCCAGTTCCTGGAGGCTGGCCGCAAACCTCCAGGGATGGGCCAGCCCCGCAAAGGCCAGCAGCCTCTGACCCCGCAAAGACTCAGCCGACGCCATCTCACCTGAGCAGGGGCTAAAAACCCGACTCGGACGCAGGCGGGCGCGCAGGATGGTTTGCTCCGGAAAGGCGGCCTTGAGGGACTGATACTGCTCCCGGTGCTGCTCTTCCCGATAACGGGTCAGTACCAGGACCAGCGACCGCCGCAGTGTGCTTACCGGCTCCCGTAACGGACCTTTAGGCAGCAGTCGACCATTGCCAAAAGGGCGCTCGGCATCGAGCAGCACCAGGTCCAGATCCCGATGTAACTGGTAGTGTTGAAAACCATCGTCCAACAACATCAGGTCGGGGTGGAAGCGCTCGGCGGCTACCAGCCCGGCGGCATAACGGTCCGCGCCGGTAAGCACTGGAATACCCGGGAGCTGACGGGCCAGCCAATAAGGTTCATCACCGCATTGGGGCGGCTGGCAATAGATCTGGTCACCGTCCGCGATCACTTGCACGCCTGGGGCCTGGCTGCCATAGCCTCGACTGAGGATCACCACCCTTTGGCCCTGATCATTAAAGCGACGGGCCAGATAGGCGACCAGGGGGGTTTTGCCGGTCCCGCCCACGGTGAGATTACCGATGCTGATTACCCCGCTGGGAAGACGCCGGGCTGGGCGCCAACCCGCGTCGTATAACCACCGTCGACCGCGCGCCCCCCAACCATAGCCCCAGGCCAGGGCGGTAGCCAGCCCGCGCAGGAGAATTCCGGGCGGCGGGTTTCCCGGTTCATGCTGCAACCGGGCAAAGGCTTGCAGCCACCAGTGGTTCATGAACTTTGGGCCAGCGGGCGATAACTGGCTTCAGGCTCGGTATCGCGGTCACGGTCCGGGGCTTCGCGAAATTGCAAGTTATATAATTTCCGGTACAGGCCATTACGCTGGAGCAGTTCTTCATGGCGTCCGACTTCGGCTACCTGCCCGTCGTGGAGCACCACAATACGGTCCGCCTGCCGGATAGTAGATAAGCGGTGGGCAATCACCAGGGTGGTGCGGTCCTGGATCAGATTATCCAGTGCCTGTTGCACGGCTCTTTCGGCTTCCGAGTCCAGGGAGGAGGTAGCTTCGTCCAGAATCAGAATAGGCGGATCCTTCAACAGGGCCCGGGCGATGGCCAGGCGCTGGCGTTCACCGCCGGAGAGCATGATACCTTGCTCGCCAATCAGGGTATCCAACCCTTGGGGCAGGGCCTGAATGAAATCCCAGGCATTGGCGGCCTGGGCCGCCCGGATAATTTCGGTTTCGGTAGAATCCAGCCGTCCATAAGCAATATTATGGCGCACGGTATTATTAAACAGGATGGTCTGCTGGGTCACCATGCCGATCTGGGCCCGCAAGGATTCTAAGGTTACATCTCTGAGATCATGGCCATCAATGCTGATCGAACCACCGGTGACTTCATAAAAACGGGGCACCAGATTGACCAGAGTGGTTTTACCGGCGCCGCTGGGGCCGACCAGGGCGACCATCTCTCCCCGATGCACCTCGAGACTGATATTTTGCAGCACCGGGCGGTCTTCATAGGCAAAGCTGACCTGGTCAAAGACCAGCTCCCGAGAAATGATCGGCAGGGTAATAGCATCGGGGCGATTGCGAATCGTGGGGGTGAGATCCAGGATGTCAAAAACCCGACTAGCCGCGGCCAGTCCTTCCTGGACGGAGTTGTTAATATTGGATAGACTTTTGATCGGGGCATAGAGCATTAACAGGGCGGTCAGGAAGGAAAAAAAGGTCCCGGGGGTGGAATAGCCTTTAATAACGTTGTAGCCGCCATACCAGATAATCGCGGCCATGCCGATGCCCCCCAAGATCTCCATCACGGGCGACGATAAGGCCCGCGCCATTACCTGTTTCATGTACAACAGGAAATATCGCTGGTTTTCGAGAGAGAACCGCTTCACCTCGTAATCCTCCCGACCGAAGGCCTTAACGATCCGGTTGCCGATCAGGGTTTCTTGTAAGATGGTATTAATGTTACTCATCGACACCTGGCGACGGGAAGAGATCTGGCGGAGACGGAGGCCGAATTTGATAATGGGGACCACGGCCAGGGGAAATACTACCATGGCGATCAGGGCCAACCGCCATTCCCGGTAAAAAATTACCCCCACCAGGCCCAAGATGGTAAAGATATCCCGGATCAGATTGGTAACGACAGTAGATACGGAGTTCTGTAAGAGGTTGACATCATAAGTAATACGAGACATCAAGACCCCGGTCGAGATTTGGTCAAAAAAGGACAGCGGTTGTAGTTGCAGATTGCGATATAGATTAGTGCGCATATCCCTGATGATCAACCCGCCGACGTAATTCATCAGGTAATTGTGGATAACCGAAAAGGCCCCTTTAGCCACGTATAAGCCGATAATCAAGGGTGGCAAGAGATAGAGCATGTTGAGCCGCTTGTCAAAAAAGATATCATCCAGGACCGGTTTGACCAAAAAGGCCATCAGGGCGGTGATCCCGGAAACCCCTAACATGGCGGCCATGGCAATGAGCAGCCGCCACCAATGTGGCTGGATTAATCTTAAGAGCCTTAAATAGAGTTCCATTACCAGTCGAAACTTAGCCTTTTAACCGACCAAGCCCAATCATTAATGAGAAACCTGCAATCTGTTCACAGAACTAAAAGCAGAAGTTAACGCTGTTCTTAACCATAGAGCCAATAATCTCGCGGCTAACTGAAGGTTTATAACCCATTATAATTGATTTTACCATCAAAATCACCCCTCACTCAGCCTTGGCCCTTGGTTCCGACTGGCAGAAAGCTAGGTTGGCTCGAAAAACCGCCGACCGGCTCGAACCCGCCGGACACCTTTGACCGCACCCGGCTATTCATTGATATTATACTGAAATCAATTGCTGAACTAGGCCCCGGATAATTTTGATTGACATCGTCAGCCGTCTTGGGTTATGAAAAAAAGTTAAATAAAGGAGAAGAACTCCTTAATAAATTTTTTAGTTATTAATTTTAAGTATAGATAATTAATTACTTTAATCTGAGCCATGAAGGCGGACGCTCCTCAGCGGGCAACCTCTTCATGGTTTTTTTTGGAGGTTATTCGATGGATATTACCAAAACCTTGCTGAACTTGGCCTTAGGGGGCGCGGCCTGGGTGTTATGGCTGCTCATCATCCTGAGCATTGCCTCGGTGGCAGTAATGATTGAAAGGGGACTGGTGTTCTACCGGGGCCGGTTCCGCGAGGACCACTTTGTGGCGGATATTGAACCATTAATGGAGCGGCGGGACTGGACCCAAGCCATGGACCGCTGTGAAGCGGATGCGGCCTTGGAGCCCCAGGTCTTGCGAGCCGGTCTCCAGCAGGTCGAGCAGGGCAAAGAGGCGGTCCAGGAAGCCATGGAAAGCGAGCGTATCCGCATCGGCCTGCTGCTCGGCAAGCGGCTGCCCTTTTTGGGCACCTTAGGAGCCAATGCCCCCTTTATTGGCCTGTTTGGTACGGTTTTAGGGATTATCCATGCCTTCAAAGACCTGGCCCTGACTGAAAACGGCGGCGGCCCGGCGGTCATGGCCGGGATCGCCGAAGCCCTGGTGGCCACCGCGGTCGGCCTGCTAGTGGCTATTCCCGCGGTGGTAACCTACAACTACTTCCATAGCCGCTTACATGTGGTCTTGGAACGCTCCCAGCGTCTGGGGCGATTGCTGCTTACCAATCTGCCGGTACGGCCCGAAACCGAAAATCTAAGTATTTTCCAACCAAAAATTGAGGGACGGCGATGAAAGGTCAGATTCACGGCCCGATTACCGACATCAACATGACCCCCTTTGTCGATATTGTGCTGGTCATCCTGATTATTTTTCTGATTACCGCTACGGTCATGATGCCGCGCACCTTTTCGATCGCCCTACCCAAAGCCACCCAGGCCGACAAAATTGACCAGCTGCCGATCATCATCAGTATTGACCGCGAGGGTCACATTGCCATCAACGGCGTACGGTTGCAGCATGATGATCAATTCCAGGCAGTGTTTTTGGGTCAGAACCCGGGAGAAGCCCCCCAGGCGGTAATTGCCGCGGACAAAGAGGCCCGACATGGCCGCTTAATTGAGGTGATTGATCAACTCAAGCTGTTAAAGGTGCAGCGCATCGGTATCGAGGTGGACCAAAAATAAAGGTTGTCCATGGGAAGTCTTAAATCTGTCAATTACCGCCCCGGAGTACAGAATTGGACCATACCGCTAGTGGTATCGCTGATTTTACACGGGATGATCCTGGGCGGTGCCCTGTTTTGCTATCAAGAGCTACCCAAACCCCGGAAAGTGGTGGTCGTCGAACCCATCAGCCTGACCAAGGCCGTTCCCACTCCCGAACCGGCCGGGGGCGGGAGTCCGCCACCTCCACCGGTTAAACCGGAACCCAAGCCCAAACCTAAACCCAAGGCAGTGCCGCCTCGACCCAAACCCCCCAAGCCGGTCCGGCGGGAGCCGCAGCCGGAACCGGTGCCCCCGCCGCCCTCCCTGGCCCTGGCCCGGCCCGCGCCTCCGGCTGATGTGCGGCCGTCGTCGTCAAGATCAACCGGCTCAGCCGCGTCGTCGTCAGGCGGTATAGGGTATGGCAGGGGTTCCGGAACGGGAACCGGTAGGGGGACGGGAGCCGGCTCGGGTGCCGGCTCGGGTTCCGGCTCTATCCTGGGCAATTATTTGTATCAGGTGCGACAGTTACTGGAACGCCATAAGGAATATCCCGCCATGGCCCGCCGCCGGCGACTGGAGGGAGTGGTAGTCTTGCGTTTTACCATCGGGGCTAACGGTGACATCCGGTCCCAGGGCATCGCGCGCTCTTCCAGTCAACCGGTGTTGGACCAGGCGGCCCAGGAGACCGTCAAGCGGGTGGGCCGGTTTCCGCCTATACCGGAAGCATTACAAAAGTCTCAGTTAACTATTGAGGTGCCCCTGGCTTTTCGGTTGGTAGGGGGTTAACCAAGGAGGCCAATAACCAGTATTAGTAAAGGCTTAGGCACTGACACAGAAGGCAGCCCCCCGACCAAGGATAGCTGCCTTCTCCAGAACCGCGCTCGACTGCGACGACGGCCCCGTACTCCTTTTCTAACAGAGAGCGGGGGCGTTGTCAAAATGTTTAACCGTATCTTAGAGGAAAGGAGAAAGGGGAAATGAATCAGGCCAAGGTTCTCAAGTCGGTATTTCTGGTTATCTTACTGGTATTATTTCTGCCCCTGGCGGCCATCGCAGAAGATGCCGCGCAAACGACCGCAGCCGGGGCGGAGGAAGCGGAAGTAATAGCCGGGCAACCGGAAAAGGTGAAAAAGGTAGAAGAATTGCCCCAGATTGAGGTGCTGGCGATTCCGGAAGAAACGCCGACCAGCACCATCATTACAAAAGAGGAGATTGATCTGGGGTATTATCAAACTCTCTCGGGGGCCTTCGAAGATCAGGCCGGGGTGGACCTGACCCGGCAATCACTGTTAGGCCGCAGTAGCAGCCAGGTGTCGATCCGGGGTCTGGATGAATCACGCTCGCAGGTCAATCTCAATGGCCGAAGCATCAAGGCCACCGGTGTTATGGGCGGTTATTATGTAGATTGGACCATGATCCCCCTCCAGGACATCGAACGGGTGGAAATCATCCGCGGGGCCCAATCCGCGGCCTATGGCGACACCCTGGGCGGCGTGATCAACATTGTCACCTCTAAAGGCAGTAAAGTCCCTAAGGTAGCTTTAGATGCGTCCTACGGCAGTTGGGACACGCAAACCTATCGGTTCAGCCATTCTTATGGCTTCGGGCCGGTGCTTTACTCCTTGGGCGCCGGCCATGGCAAGAGTTCCGGTTACTTGCGCAACAACTATGTGGACCGCTGGGATGTCAACGGCAGCCTGACCGTGGAGTGCCCTTGGGACCTGAGCCTGACCGTGGCAGCCCGCTACAGCGCCCTGGAAAACGGCATGATTGTCGAAAATAGGGATTACTTGCCTTTTTTCCGGCCCAATGAACCGCGCAGCGACTTCAATTACCTGGGCGGCCCGGGTCTGCAATTCATCGGCGGCGCCAAAACCTGGGGAGATAACAGTTATGTCTTTAATCAGCGCACTGAACTTGACTTGAGTATCCTAAAAAAACTTTGGACCGGAGAGGTAGAACTTAAATATTTTTACAACCAGGAATCCCGGCAGGACCGCTTTTATGCCCTGGATGACCGCAACAAACTCATCGCCGAACGCGGCGCCGGCTGCGATGATACCTGGGGCTGGAATTTTAAATGTCGCCAGACCATCAATCACGTTCCCTGGCTGGGTTCGGTCCCGGTAAATTTCGGAGCGGAAGGAATTTATTGGGGCTATGGCGGCAGTGCCTATGAATTTATCGATCCCACCTATTTCCGGGTTCTCCCGAACGATGGCTCAGGGATCAAGAATGCCTCCAAGCTGCAGAGTGGCTATGTAGAGGCGACGTTGCCCCTGGCCACCTATATGGATCTCTATCTGGGATTACGCTATGATAATTATATCGCCACACCGAATATCAACCCCGATTCAAAGTTATTTGTGTACGGGATCAGCAAGGATGGCTTGGTTCCCAAGAGCACTTTGACCTTCCGGCCTACCGACACCACTGAAGGTTATATTTCGATCAACTATGCCACCCGTTATCCCACTCAACCGGAATTTTACTGGTTCGGAGGCGGGTATCAACCCCCCAACCGCACCGGCAGTTTATCACCCGAGTTCGGCATGCAGTATGAAGCCGGGGTCACCCAAAAGTTGCCGATGAACTCGGTAGTCCGGGTCCGAGGCTATTATTACGATATCAACCAATATATCCGCACGGTGTTCGGCTATCGCCCCAGCCGGGTGATTTACAATATCGATCTGGTCAAGCTGCGCGGGGTGGAAATCGAGGGTGAGGTAGGACTGCCTTATAATCTCTCCGCCTTTGCCAACTATACCTGGCAGCAGACCAGTACCAGCCCTGATCTCTTAAGCGGCGATATCCGTGAACTGCCTGAATATCCGGATCATAAGGTTAACCTGGGAGTGAAATATAAGGATAAAAATGGGGCTGAAGGCAAGGCTTATGTAAGAATGGTGTCCCACCGCTATTACCCCGAGGCCATGGTGATTCTCAACAAAATTACCGGGGCGAAACTGCGACCGATGAAAGGCTTTATCACCTTCAACTTTGAAGGCCGGTATCCGGTCGTCCAGAAAGGCGGCATGAAGGGCTATCTCTATGGCGGCATCGATAACCTTTTCGGCGAATACTACGAAGAAGCCGCCGGGTTCCCCTTGCCGACGCAGACCGTGTACGGCGGGGTGCAGTTACGGT